>NZ_JBIPMD010000047.1:0-17643 GCF_044369315.1 Silvanigrella sp. | reverse complement strand
CTTGTATTGGTAAAACTTTTTCTTGAATTTTATCAATATCAACATCAATATAGGGGCGTTCAATTAGCATTGCATATTGTTTTGGAAGTTTTGGAAAATTTTCTCTGCTCACCTTTACGCGAACGCGGCCAGGGGTTTCACTGATAATTTCAATTTCACCCGTTAATTCCATATCAGTTGGGGAAATGGAAAAAATAGAATTTTGTTGTTTTATCGTAACATCTAAAGTGCGTTCTTTTTGTCCTAAAATTATCATAGAGGGTGAGGTGATTAACTTCACTCTTGCAATTTTTTCAAAACTCAAATCTTTATCTGTTCTCACAATAAAAAATATAACTATTGCAAATAGAACAGAGAGAACTTTTAACCAAAAATTATTGGTAATAAGTTTAATAAAATCTCTTAAAAAAGATGTATTTTCGTGTGATCCAGCTGGCATTATTTTTTATCATCCTTTTTTATTTTTTCTAAAGGAGTTTCCTCCTTCTTGTTTTTTTCTATAGGAGGATCGAGTGGAATACCGCCAATGGAAACATCTCGAGGGGGAGGAGATTTGGGTATTGGTGGATCAAAGCGATCTTCTGGTGCAATTTCAACAATTGCTTTTAATGCCTTATTTTTTCCGCTTGCATTTTTATTTTCTTCATCTTGTTCTAAATTATCGATATCATCATCTTTTAAAAGATTAGAGTCATTATTTAAACTTTGGTGTTTATTTAAAATATTGCTTGAAATAAATTGAATATCCGACGATTTTATATCTTTAATTTTTGAACTTCTAGGAAAGCGTATATGAATGTTTTTTGGTACGTTAGATGCAATTTTATTTTCATATTCTACTTGTTGCATAGACAACTCTGCTTGTTGCATTGCTAAAGTTTCTAGTGAAGATACTTTTTTTTGTAAGGAGTTTTGTTTCTCATTTGATTTTCGTCTGTCATTATCAAATGGATGTAATTTATTAGAACTGAAAATAGATTTAAATTTTAAAATAAATTTATGATATTTAAATAATACAAAATTTTCTATCCAATAAATTAAATTTGAGTTTTGTCCTCTTGGTAAAAGGAGAATGGAAAGCATTTTTCGAGCAGCTTCAGAAGAGCTTTGTCTTTGTAAGTTTCCTTCCCAGGCAATGGATATATTTCCAGTTTCTTCACTAACGACAAGCACAACAGCATCTGTTTCTTCAGATATTCCAACTGCAGCACTATGACGAGTCCCCATTTTTTTAGAAAATCGTGGGTTTTTTGAAAGAGGCAATTGAGCTGAAGCGCAATTAATTCTGTCTTTTTTAATGATAACTGCGCCATCGTGAAGTGGAGAGAACGATTGAAAAATGCTGCTTAATAACTGCTCTGAGATCACAGAATCAAGCATAATGCTATGATCGTATAATTTATCTAATCCAACGGAACGTTCAAAAACGATAAGAGCTCCTATCCGTTCGTGGCTTAAGGATTTTGCTGCATTTGTGATTTCATCGATAATATTTGTTCCAGATACGGAATCTAATCCTGTTGTAAACGGCCCACGACCAAATCGTGTAAGTAAACGGCGAATATCATCTTGAAAAAGTACGATGACCACAATAATAAAGGAAGAATAAAATTTACTGATGATCCAATGCAATGTATCAAATTGTAGCATGCTTGAAAAAACATAGGTTATAAATATGACAAGCATTCCAATTAGAACTTGAGCTGCTCTTGTTCCTTTAAGAAGAGATATAATTTGATAAAGTAAGAACGCCACTAGAGAAATGTCTAGGATAGCTTTCCATGATATTATTGTTTTTAATGCTTCTAAGTAATTCATTCCTTCCCATTACATCTTATCCACGACAATTCCTTGAGGTGGAGTAAATTCAAATAAATCATTTGAAACTGGTTTTGGTGAATATGTATCAAAAAGAAGTCTTGTACGGTTTCCATTTAACTGCACAATACGGAGCTCTTGAATGAAACCAGTCTTCACCTGAATAACAGCGTATAAAACTTTTTGCTGTTTGTCTCCTTTAGGCGTTAGTCTCAAAAGGATATCATCGTCATTTTGTGGTGGGGGAGTGTCAGATTTTACATGAGAGGTATTTATGTCTTGTTGTGCTTTTTTACCTTCACTTTTTTTCCATTCAGAGACATCATAAAATTTTTTAATATTTGAAAGATCGGTTAAAAGCTGAACGAATCCAAGTTCATTTGAACTCGCATTTAGGTGCTGGGCATGTTTTAATTCTGGAATATATTTCCAAAAATTCTTTCCATTGGAAAGATAAATTTCTTTTCGTGGCGAAGTAATTTCAAACCGAAAAGAAGATGGTTTTTTTATTGATAAAACTCCATCTGATAATGAAACTTTATCACGTAGGGCGGAATAAATTTCCTGTTTAAAATTTACGGTAAAAATTTCTTGTTTTGAAGCCAGTTTCATCGTTTCTATATATCTGGTTTCAAATGATTTGCTTGTTTTTTTGGTTTGAGAATAAACAGAGTTAATTACAAATAAAGATAATATAACAAAATTTATATTAATAATTTTTTTAAACATTATGTCCTCTAATAGTAAGTCAAGTTAAAAAGGTTTCAAGATCAGAAATAGATCGTGCAATACAAAACATTTCTGCAGGAGAGTCCGTCATATTTATTAAGGAGATCTCTTCAAACCAATTTAATAAATTTGAGAAATAATTTAAAATATCTACAATAATAATTGTTTTTTTATTGTTACTATTTTTGTTTATATTTATAAATTTTATGAACTCACTCAGCGTGTCTAAACTTCCAGGTAAAAAACAAATAATATCTGAATTTTCGTAAATATATTGAGATTTTTTTGTTTTAGAGAGGTCTTTATTTAAAGAACTGAACTCTCCTTTCGTATTTATAACCCCACTTTTTAAGGCTTCTATTAATCCTGAATTATTTTCATTAAAAATAACTTTAAACTGAAGTTTTCCTAAAAGAATTCCAAATTCAAAAGCAAAATCGGTTAAAGGTTTAGGCACCTCTATTTTTGATGAACAAACAATACCTATTGAAGGTTGAGTCAAAAAAATCATGATTATAAGCACCTCCGTTAAATAAGATACTATTAAATTTCATTATAGAAAAGAATAAATTAAAAATGAAAATAGAAAATTTATTTAAAATTTAATTTCAAAATTTGCCCCATACCATGATTTATTGTTTTCATCATGAAAAGCATAAGGGATAGCTAGCATTTCGTATTTTTTGGAAGAGGATACTCTTTTATTTTGAATAGTATTTTCAACTCTATAAAATACGGCGGCTGAAATGAGAGTTCCCACTAGACCACCAACAACAACATCACTCACATTATGAGCATGATCTTTTACTCTTGAGGAAGCAATCCATGTTGCAGCGGAATAAGATAAAGCAGCATAAGACCAATTTAGGATTTGACTATTGGAATACTCAAACATAAGGGCGCTTGAATAAGTTGCAAAAGAAAATGCATGGGAAGAATGTCCACTGAAAAATGAAAATCGATTGTCATATGTAGATGGGCCATCTGTATTTACATTATCATAAAAAGGGCGTTTTCGTTGAAAAGATATTTTTGCTGTTGATGTTGCAATTTCTGTTAAAAGGATAGCATGAAGCCATCCTCTCATATGTGTTCCTATGAAGAAATTATCATTTGTTAAAGTGAGTCCGCCTAATACGAGCGTAGCGGAGCCCAGAGCATAAGGTAACAATTTTGATCCTGGTAAGGATGTAGCACGATGTCCTAAATCGGGATATTCATTATTAAATGGCCATACAGGAGTTGCTTTCGGTGTATAAAATGCATTGATAACACCAATGATTCCAGCTTCCAAAGGTAAGGTAACAATATCTTGTTTTAAATCTCCTGGATTGAAGCTCATCCAACTTAATGAGCTTTGAAAAGTATCTTGAGGGGGTTCAATAGGATCGGTATAAATCATTTTTTACTATTCTCTGCTGCATGCATTTTATGAAATTCTTCAATTCTTTTTGTCCACTCTGAACTATATTCTACAATATTTTTACGAGTAAAATACAACATTATCATACCGAATATAAGGAAACATAGACATAATATTTGACCCATTGTTAATATTTGCCACCAGGAAGCATTTGGATAAGCATTTAAAGGAGCCCAAGAGAAATTTGATAAATAAAGGTAACTAATTTGCGAATCGGCAGCTCTAAAATATTCAATAATAAAACGATAGAGACAATAAAAAATAACAAAACAAGCAGAAAGAGTTCCTTCTTTTTGTTTCCATCTTGATATGATATATAAGGTTATAAATAATCCCCAGCCTTCCCCTAAACTTTGGTATATTTGGCTAGGATGTCTTGCTACAGCGCCACCTTCTGGAAAAATAATCGCCCAAGAGACATTTCCTTCAATGGGTCTTCCCCATAATTCCCCATTTAAAAAATTTCCAATACGACCCATTCCAATTCCAATTGGGATCACACGAACAAGTTTATCGGTTAAATGAAAAAATGGAATTTTGTATTTTCGGCAATAGTATAAAATAGCTAAAGAAACACCAATTATACCGCCATGAAAAGACAAACCGCCTTCCCATGTTGCAATGGCATCTAAAGGGCGTGTTTTATAAAAATCCCAGTTATAGACAAATACATAAGCAGCTCTTGCACCTATAAGCATACCAATAATGCATAAGGTTATTAAATTCATAAGCATGCTTTCGGTTAACATCAGTGTTCGCTTACGAATCCAAATCATACAACCGACATATACAGAAATAAATCCAATTAAGTACATGGTGCTATACCATCTTAATCCCCAGTTTATATTCATCATTTGTAAAATAAAAAGAATAGAAAGAATGGCTAAAGAATATATTAAAATCGTTTGAAATAATTCCATGTTTTGAATTTTTTTTGATAACAAAGAAGCATTTTCAAAATTTTGGTTTTGTTTTTCGTTCGCTTTTAATTTTTTGCATTGACTCCATGTAAAAAATAAACCTCCTCCAAAAACAGCAAGAAGCAATAAAACGCCCCACCAAGTTGTTACCCAATTAAAATTTATGTTCTTAACTTGAAAAACGTAGGGACTTAAGTCAAATGTCCAATAAGATTGCGAAGGTGTCATGGCACGATGTCTCCTCTTGTATGCTTGGAAATTTATCATACACTAGCTTTCTGTATGACAGTAGGTTGCTTTGATCAAGCAAGCAAGGCATTAAGAAGAGTGCTTGATTATGGAGTTCATATGAAAAAGATTATTTTTTTGTTTTTATTTTTAATTTTTGTTTCTTGTATTCCGATTTTTGCAGGTATTGGTTACGTCGCTTGGCAAGTGTATGCGGGAAATTATTCTGATTTTGAAAAAACAAGAATAATTGAAATTTTATCGAAAGAAACAGTCTTATATTATGCTGATGGACAATCACAATTAGGAAGTTTATTTGGTCAAGAACATAGAATTTATGTAAATATTGATCAAATTCCTCAAACGATGAAAGACTCCATAGTTGCTGCCGAAGATGAAGATTTTTATACGAATGTTGGCATAGATCCTAAAGGAATTTTGCGAGCAGCTATTCATAATATTGTATTTAAAACAAGGCAGGGAGCCTCTACAATTACGCAACAAACAGTAAAAAATCTTTTTGGGCGTAAAGAAACAGATATTTATACTAAATTTCAAGAAATGATCAATGCTTTTAAATTAGAAAAAATGTATTCAAAAGAACAAATTCTTGAGTTTTATTTAAATCAATTTCATGTCACAGGTAATGGTCGTGGTGTTGGTGTCGCCGCAAAATATTACTTTAATAAAAATGTCGAAGATTTAAATTTAATTGAATCAGCTTTTATTGCAGGAAGTGTAAAAGGACCAGAAAAATATAATCCATTTACAAAAACTTCTGTTGTAGGTCAGGAAAAGGCGAGAAGAGAAGCTTTAATTCGGAAAAACTATGTTCTAGAAAGACTTCTCAAAACTCAAAAAATAACGAAACAACAATATGACGATTCTATAAAAGAGCCTGTTCCTTTTAATCAAGGGAAGTTTCAATTTAATGAACTTGCTGTCAATCAAATTATTTTAAAACAACTTTCACGTCCAGAAATATTATCTGCAATAGGTGCAAATAATGTGGATGAAGTGGGAACAATGGGGCTACGTTTAACCACCACTCTTGAAAAAGATATTCAAGGGGCAGCTCAATATGGTTTAAGACAAAATTTAAGTCGTATTCAAATTATATTAAATGGATTTAGTGCAGAACCTCAATCCAATTTTGTTAACATACAAAAACCAGAGTTATACGGTTTTTATGTAGGTAAAATTGAAAATATAGATAAATCTCCAGAAAGTGAAAAAGTAACTATTAGTTATGGAATTCCAACTTGTACAATAAATACAGATGCAATAAATCGTGTTTCTTTAGTATCAGATCAGCCATTTAGACGTGGTAAAAAGAAATCCGTAGAGAGTTTGCTTAATTCAATGCATGTTGGTCAATATGTTTTAACAAGTGTAACAAAAATCAAATCTGATGGCACTATGTTTTGTGATTTAGAATCAAGGCCAAGAGTTCAAGGAGCTGCCATTGTTCTTGATAAAGGCAAAATTATTGCAATGGCGGGGGGCTTTTCTTCAAGCGAATATAATCGAGCTATTTTTGCGGAAAGGCAGCCAGGTTCTTCATTTAAAACACCAGTTTATTATGCAGCACAACAATTAGGATGGACAGTCTTAGATCCTCTTTCTAATATTAGAGATGCATTTACATGGCAAGGAGTTTTTTATTATCCTAGACCAGACCATGCAATTACGAGTTTAGAAACTACTATATTAGGAGCTGGTGCAAAGTCTGAAAACTTAGCAAGTGTTTGGTTATTAAAACATTTGTTAGATAAATTAAGTTATGATCAATATTTAGATTTATTAAATTTTCTAGAAATTACAGGCAACGGGAAGTCAATTGAGCAAAGTTTATCTTTAATTGCAAACAAGTTTAATGCATCTGCAGATAATGAAATTTATATTAAATCGGGTATTCTTGAAAAAGTAAAAATCGATCTGCTTTCCGATTTATCTGTTGTTGGTAATTCTAAATTAAAAGTTTTTTTAAGAACATTACATTTTGGGAATGGCTTTGATAAACAAGAACAAATATTAACTGAGGAAAAAGAATTACCACCTAAAGAAAAAGAATTACGATTAAATATTTTAAAGAATAATTTACTAAGATGGAATAAAAATGCATCACAAGCACGTAAAGCTATCGATTCCTTAAATAAAATTGTAAGTGGTTCTCCTATTTCTGAAACGGATAGAGATTTCTTTTCTTCATTTGCTAAAACAGAAGATGGCACCCTTGTTTTTCAATCTCAAAATCCTTGGCGTCCTGAGGTAACAATTAATATTGTTTCGCCTGTTCGTGCTACACCAATGAGTATTGATTCTTTGTTAACTTTTGTAAGAGCAAATCCAAGTAGTTTAAATATTTCAAATGTATTATTAGACGGAGTTGTTCCTTTATCTATATTAGATAACATAAACTCTGAAATTGCCAAAAAATGGAAAGAAGTGCAGTCTGCACCACCTTTAGAAAGACTCTTTTGGAATGCTGATTTTAAATACTCTTTAGGTATGTATTATGCAGCAAATATGGTTAATGATATGGGTGTTCAAGAACCAATGAAATGGGTTCCCTCTTTCTCTCTAGGCTCCAATGATGTTACTTTAGCGGATCTTGCTTTAATGTATCAAACATTTTTAACTGGAAAAACTTACCGTTATTTTAATATTGCGCAACCTAATCAGTTGTTGTTAATTAAACGAATAGAAGATGCAAGTGGGAATTTACTTTGGGAAGCAAAAGCGAAAGAATATCAATTTTCGGATAATTTTTATTCCGCTTCTATGCTAAATACTTTAAGAGGAACTGTTACTGGTGGAACTGCATTTGTCTTAAATAAAAGTATTGTTTTAAGATCTAATGATGAAGATGTTGATAAACAATTATCAGAATCACAAATAAAAGTTCCTGCTTTCGGAAAAACAGGAACGACAAATGAATATAAAAATGGTACCTATATTGGATTTTTACCTTATCCAAATTCGAAAGGTGACATATTATCACCAGATAATGCTTATACGATAGCTTCCTATATTGGTTACGATAGCAATGAACCGATGGTACGTAAAGGTTACCGAGTTTATGGTGGTGCCGCTATTCCTGCGTGGGAAGAAATCGCTTTGGCAATTATAAAAGATCAAGATTATGCAGAAAAATTAGATTGGAAATATTTAATAAGCAAAAAAGCTCATAATATTCCATTTGATTATGGCTCTGGTTTATCGCAAGTTGTCGTTCCTATCAACTCCTGGGTTTTTGTATCTTCTCAAGATCCAGAAGAAGACAATGATACTACACAAGCAGATAATCCTTATGCAAATGATTATTCAGACACAGGGCAAAGATTATTTAAAGTTTATTTACCTGGTTCCACTTCGGATGGTATTTTTGTTCCAAAAAGAAGAGTTTCTTTTTACACCCCAATTCCGCCTCCGCAAGCGCAGGTTGTGAGCCTTGGCGTAACAGAACAAGCAGAAGGTAACGAAAAAAATCAGCAACAAAATACCCCTGTAATACCTGTTCCTTTATCAAGTATTTCAGGAAAAACGGATACCAATAGCGATAAAAGTTCATTAAATTCTGCTGATGATGAAGATTTACCAAAAGCACGAGCAGGAGATAAAGGTTTAGGAGACGATCTTCCTCCACCTCCTTCTGTATTAAAACTTAAGCCGTAGATTTTAATTTGTTTACTTTGTTTCCCCAGAACTCAAGCACTTGCTTGAGTTCTTTCATATCAATTGGTTTTCCTAAGTAACCTTCCATGCCAGCATCTAAACAAACCTGTCCTTCGGCACCACGAGCATGTGCTGTCATCGCAATAACATGGGGACGACTCGCACTTTTTGGATATTTAATAACAATTCTTTTTGTAGCCTCTATGCCATCGAGATCAGGCATTTGTACATCCATTAAAATAATATCATACTGATTTCGAGTTAAGGCTTCTAAAACTTCATTTCCATTTGCAACAATATCGCAAAGGTAACCAAATTTTTTTAGCATGTTTGTAATTAATTTTTGATTCACCACATTATCTTCAGCAACAAGAATTCTTAACGGAAATAGGTCAGATACTTTGGATTGATCTAGTTTTATCCCTGCAATACTTCCTTTTTGTTTTGCAGTAGAAGTATCGATCAAGGATTCTAATATTTGAGATAAACGAATTGGTTTATTTATTGCCGAAGCAAAACCTTTAGGTAAAAACTTTTCTTCAGAATAATAAATACTAGAGTTTTTTAATATTGCCAAAAAAATAATTGTTTGATCCATATATTTTGATATCAACTCGGTTCTTATTTTTTCGTATTCAAAATCATCTATGGAAATAATGACAAAGTTTGGAGGAACTTGAGATGGAATTTCGATCGTTTCAAGATGGCTTGAGGCCGTATAAGCTTCAAGCCCCCATTTTTCTAATTTTTGTCTTATGGCTTCTAATTGAATTGGATTTTTTTCAACAATAAAAGCAATTTTATTTTTCAACTGTAACATTTTAGATTCATTATCTTTATCTTTTTCTAAGCTTAATTTTTCTGCTTCTTCATAATCAACAGCGACAGTAAACGTAAATGTAGAACCTTTTCCAGATTCGCTTTTAACTCCTATAAAACCACCCATTAATTCGGTAAGTCTTTTTGCAATACTCAGTCCTAAACCTGTTCCACCATATTTTCGAGTTGAAGAATCATCAATTTGGGAAAATGACTTAAATAATTTATTAATATCTTTTCTTGAAATACCTCTACCAGTATCAATAATTTCAAATTTAATTAAAAACTTTCCTTTTTCTGTTTTTTCATTACTGACTTTTACTAAGGCATGACCTTTATTTGTAAATTTAATGGCATTATCGACTAAATGAGTAAGTACTTGTTGAACTCTAGTATAATCGCTTACAATTAATTTTGGAACATCATAATCAATAAAATAAATTAAATCTGTTTCTTGTGCAGCTGCAGCAGGTGCAAGCAATTCAAAAACATTTTCAATGCAAGAATTTATTTCAAAAGGAATATGCTCTAATTCTAATTTATTAGCCTCTATTTTTGAATAGTCTAAAATTTCGTTAATAATAACAAGTAAATTATTTCCACATATTCTTAAAGTTTCAAGATAATTTCTTTGTTCTTGATTTAATTTTGTTCCTATTAAAAGAGTTGCAGATCCTAAAATTCCATTAAGAGGAGTTCTTAATTCATGGCTCATATTAGCCAAAAATTCTCCTTTCATTCTGGTTGATTCTTTAGCTTTTTGTGCAAACTGTAAAATTTCAATATTTCTTTTTTCCATGTCGTCTTGAAGATTTCCAAGTCTTAAATATTCTTTTAAAGAAACAGATATAGCATGTGAAAATGCAATTAAGTCAATATAAAATAAAGTAAAAACTTCAACGAATTTTCCTGCATTGTTAGGAATAAAGTAATTATAAATCGATAAAATTAAATAAGGAATTGTTAAATAGTATATGCCTGTAATCCACGGTTCCATTCTATTTACTTTCATTCTATATCTATATTTATATATAACAATATAAATGTAAAAAGCTAAAAGTGGAATTTTTTGTATAAATGGGGTGATTTTAATTAAAGTAGGATCGTTAATAAGTAAAATAGATATTTCTATCCATGATAAAATAGCATAAATAGCAATAATTTTGGAATAAAGTAAATATTGATTTATACCACTTATATAAACTAATTTAAATAATAAATATGTAGCTGTAATTATCCATGCAGATGTGCAATAAAATGTCAATAATAATTTATAATCTATAATGTTTTTATTATAATACATTATTAAAATAGATAAAATAAGAAGAATGGAAAGTGATTTTTTACTTACCAAGAAAAAAGGCAATTTCCAATAAATATTTCTAATATGAATCATCTCATTTCACCTTAAGTAATAACGTAATAGCTTACTTTATATTTCCCCATTTTTTTAAATTTTCTTCCAATATTTTAATTTGTATTGGCTTTGTCATATAATCGTCCATTCCTGCTCCAAGACATCTTTCTTTATCTCCTGTCATGGCGTTTGCAGTTAAGGCAATAATAGTTGGTTTGGGATTTATGGAATCGCTTGATTTTATTTTTCTACTGGCATCAAGCCCATCCATAACGGGCATTTGAAGATCCATAATTATAATGTCATATTTTTCTTTTAAGCAAGCTTCATATGCAAGTAGTCCATTTTCAACTAATGTAGCATTGTATCCCAATTTTTTTAGAATACTTATGATTAGTTTTTGATTTACAGCATTATCTTCTGCAACAAGCAATTTAAGAGATTGCGGTGTTTTTTCAGCATCCATTGGAGGGACTCCTGTACTTGGAGTTGTAACTTGGGGGGGTAATTTATTTGAATCTTTTTCATTATTTGATTCTGTTAATTTATCTAAATTAACCCACTGAGTAATTTTTTCGGATAATAATTGAAACTGAATTGGTTTTGAAATATAATCATCCATTCCAGCATCTAAACATCTTTCTTTATCACCTGGCATGGCATTTGCAGTTACGGCAATAATTTTTGGACGAGTTCTTTTGCGAGCATTTATAATTATATTTTTTGTAGCATTAATGCCGTCCATTTCAGGCATTTGAAGATCCATTAAGATCAAATCATATTTTTCTTTTTCTTCTTCTTCAACTGCAAGTCTTCCATTTTCTACTAATTTAGGTGTAAATCCCATTTTAGTTAAAACACTTTTAATTAATTTTTGATTTACTGGATTGTCTTCTGCAACAAGTATTTTTAAATTTTTAATTTTATCTAAAGGCAAGTTTTTATTAAATGCATTAATTGTAGGAACATCAGATTGAGCTTGTATTGTTAATGGAATATCTTTTGAGACTTCCTTTTTATTTATAATTTTTGCAATTGTTTTTGCTAATGTTTCCGTTTTTAGAGGTTTCGTTATTGTTTCGTTTGCTATTTGATGTAAATCTGGTGTTGCATTTTTACCTAAAGAGATAAGAGCAATTGAAGGAATTCTTCCAGTAGGATTTATTTGGTTTGCTTTTAAAAACATCACCGCTTTTTTGCTTTCACTTACAATATCTACTATTAAAACTCTAAATTCTTCTATTCCAATAATGCTTTGTGCTTCTTCAAATTTAGATACAATTTTTGCGCCCATTTTCCATTGTTTAAATCTTCTTCCTAAAATATAGCGCATGGTTGGATTTTCAGAAATAACAAGGCATTTTAAACCGTTTAAATTAGAAATATCATAGTTTGAAGGTAAAAATTCAGTTGGAATTTCACTTTTTAAAGTAAATAGAAACCGTGTTCCTTTTCCTACAATACTTTCTACCCAAATTTTTCCTTTCATAAGTTCAATTAATTGAGCAGATATAGCAAGGCCAAGACCAGTGCCTCCAAATTTTCTGGAAATCGAAGCATCTGTTTGTGAATAGGCTTTAAATAATTTTTTTATTTTATTTGCAGGAATTCCAATGCCTGTGTCTTTTACTTCAAATAAAAGTTCGACATGTTTTTCATCTAATTCATCTATTTGTGTTACGCCAATAAAAACTTCACCTTTTTCTGTGAATTTAAGTGCATTATTGCATAAATTCAGGAGAATTTGACCTATTCTTTTGTGATCTCCAATGATTTCTTGAGGGACAGAGGGTTCAATAAAATAGGTTAAATCCAAACCTTTTTCAAAACTTTTAGGGCTAACGACATCGATAACACTTTCAACAAGTTCAGAAACATCAATTTTTTCTTTACTTAAAATAATATGTCCAGAAATTAAATTTGGTAAATCAAGAACTTCGTTAATTAACTTCATTAAATTATTGCTGCTAATGGTAATCATGCTTAATAATCTTTTTTGTTCTTCATTGATATTGGTGTCATTTAAAAGTTCAGCATGTCCAATAATTCCATTAACAGGAGTTCTGATTTCATGACTCATTGTCGCTAAAAAATTCTCTTTAGCAATTTCAGATTTTTGAGCTTCTATATGCATTAAACTCAATTCACCCATTTTTCTAGCAAGGGTAATTGAAAATTCATGAATTTTATTAAATTCTGTGGTTAGTTTAATATGATTTCTAAGTGATAATGTGCTTAAAATTAACATGAGATCTATTTCGTTTAATAAATGGCTTTGAATTTTAATAGGACTTAGAACGATTCCTAAAGAATAGCAGCAACAAAAAACTGCGATAAATAAAGTTACAAGAATAAGTTCATTTCTCTCATTTTTTTGAGGCATATTTTCAATTGATGTTATTAATGATGCAATAGGAGCTATTTGAATAATGCATAATGAAATAATTAAGTTTAAATTTAATATATTGATTAAAGGGATAGATAAAAGCGATAAAAAAAAGAGATAAACTATAGGATTTGTTTTGTTTCTTACTAAGTATTCCATTTTATTGTTTTTGTTAATGGAATATATAATAGATATATTTAAGGAAACAGCATACCAAATAAATATATTTATAATTAAAATTATTTTTTCTTTTTCTTGAAATTTTATGAAATTATTATCCATTAAGACAATTGTAATTAAGGATAAAATAATAAACGATTGAGAAAAATAATGAATTTTAGAATAAGGTCTTTTTGAAAATTTTCTTCTAAATGAGAAAAAAGAAATTAAGGAAAAAGAGAAAAACATATTACCAATAAAAATAATATTTTCGAAAGATTTAAAAATGCTTTCAGAATTATAATAGCTTGCAAAATAACCTAAAAATAAGGCACAAATAATTGTGCCCATAATTAAGAGCCTTCTTTTTCCTATATTTAGACTTTGGATTTTTTCTTCCAAATAACAAAACATAATTTTACATGTCCTATTAAAAATTTCCCGATTATTCATCGGATAAACTCAAATAAACTTTTTGTTTTGAGAAAACAAAATAAAAATGACGCGTCTAAACTTATAAATAGATGTTGATATTTTGACTCTAAGTTATATGTTATGGATGATCTTCCGATTTTTATTCAGAAATTCATTTTATCTTTCGGGGGATTTTTGTCTAAAATTATCTATAAATTTATTTTTGAAGATAAACGAGAATCTACTTTTACTGTAGATATAGAAAGAATTGGCTCTGTTGTTGAAAATAAAGAAAATAGCGATGTTGAATGGACAAATTTAGAATTTAATAAATGTACAAATTGTCCTTTGAAATTAGAAGAATATAAAAAATGCCCGCCTGCTTTAGACGTACAATTAGCCATGAGAGAGTTTCATTCTGTTTTATCCACAGAAATGATTCAAACTTATGTGGAAACAGAAAATCGAACTTATTTTAAAGAATGCGATGCACAAACAGCTTTAAAGGCTCTAATAGGTCTTATTATGGCCACCAGTTCTTGCCCAATTCTAAAAGATTTAAAAGGAATGGCATATTATCATTTGCCTTTTGCTTCTATGGAGGAAACTGTTTTTCGATCTGTTTCTTCTTATTTATTAAAACAATATTTTAAGGTAAAAGAAGGAGGGGTTCCTGATTGGACATTAGAAGGATTACCTAATTATTTTGATCAAATTCAAATTGTGAATGCTTGTTTTTTTGAAAGAATCAAAGTTGCCAGTAAAGCAGATGCGAATTTAAATGCAATAGTGTCTTTTTCTTCCCAATCTCAATTGCTTTCTTTAGCAATAGAAGAGTATTTAGATGTGTTGAAAAAACAGTTTATAGTAAGCTAGATTTTTTTTAATTGAGATTGGAATTTTAAATGAAAAAAAAATTAATAAAAATCTGTTTTATAAATCTTCTTTTTATTCAATTAATCATCTTTTCTATTGTATTTTTCGATAAAAAATTAGCTCATTTGATAAACGAAATTCATATTCATTCAAACCAATTTAAATTTATATTATTTTATGAAACTCCGAAATGGATATCATATATTCCTTATATTTTATTTGCTTTATCTCCTTTAATGATTGTTTTTATTGCATTTAATATGTGCTTTAAAAAAGATGTAAAAAAAATTCATATTGCTATATTTTTATTAGCAATAACCTTAAATATTGCATTGGGAATGAAAGTTATTTTTAAATTTATTTTTAGTCGTAATAATGTAATTTATTTTTTAAAAACAAATAATGATAATTTTAAATGGTTTCAAGACTTTCATTCCATATCCGCATTTCCTTCAGGTCATACTATTATTGTTGTTTCTGCTTCTACTTTATTCTATTTAGTTTATCCTAAATACAGAATATTCTATTTTATAGGTTCTTTTTTAATTATTCTTTCATTAATTTTATTACAATTTCATTTTTTAAGTGATATTTTATCTGCTATTTATTTAGGATCAATTATAAGTTTTTTTGTCTATTTTTCATTTAAATATTTTGCAAAAAAAGAATATTCTCAACATATTTGATTTTAAGCGTGTTGGGTATTTACAATATAAAGATCACCTTCAGGAACGCATTTTAAAACTTTTACATTTAATTCACCCGTTTTCTTTAATGCCGCTGCTGCTTTTTGACAATCGATAGAAAGTTGAGCGCCTTCTTTAAATTGAAGTTTAGCAGAAAAAGTAATTCCTGATTGTGTTAACTTAATTATTTTGATGTCAAGCTCAATAGGCATATTCGTTATTTTTGCGGCTAAGTCTAATTTTGATTCTGCAGGAGCTGTTCCTGGGGGAGCTGCTGGTTTTGGTGCTGCTTGTGCAGGACTTGGTGTTGCAGCCTTAGGCGTTGCTGGTGATTGAGTACTGACTGTTGCAGCTGTCGCTTGAGTTTGTGTAGCAGCAGGTGTTGCTATTGGTGGTTTTGTCGGAGGAATGCTACCATCCAGTAATTTTTTAAGTTTTGTTTTTAGTACCTGAATTTCGACTGTTTTATGTATGAGATCATCTGGTTTTAATTCATCAATTTTAGCCTGGTCTAACTCCCCTTTTTTTCCAGTTAAAAAGACAACTTTAATTTCTTGTTTTTGTTTTAACTTATTTATAAATTCGAGAGTCTGATAGCCATCGAAGTTTGGCATTAAGACATCTAAAATTACAAGATCTATCATGTGGTCATTTAAAATTTTTAAAGCATCGATCCCACTTTTTGCTTCAAAGTGAGCAAACCCTAACGAATTGATAATACCTTTTAAAAAAATTCTGGTTTCGGCAGCATCATCAACAATTAATATAGATTTTGTAGCCACATTGACCTCTGTTAAGAAGCTTCTAATTCTTTTATTTTATTTTTTAAAACTTCGGGAACTTTTTTACATGTTGTGTCTATTCTATTAAAAATTTCTTGAGAACCATCTAATTTTTTTGAAAATCCGATGTCTTCTAGTAATTGGCAATCTTCAGCTAAAGAAATCAATCCTATTAGCCTAGAGCTTGATTTTAATGTGTGAGCGGATCGTTCAATGATAGAAGCGTCGTTATTTTGCATTGCAAGAGTTAATTCTTTAATTCGTTCTTGTAAATTATCTAAATAAACAGTCATTAATTGTACGATTAAAAGTCTATTTGAGAATTCTTCATCCCCGTTACCCAATTCTTTCATGCTTGTAATTATTTCTTCATCTAAAAGTGATGTTGTATTCATATATTATTTTGGAATAACCCCTCTATATTTTGGTTCGGATGGAGTTTCATTGAGTTTATTAATTTCAAGAATTTTCTGTTGAGCTCTTTCAAATTTAGGATCATATTTTAAAATTTGCTGGCAAACCTTTTTAGCTCTATCATAATCTTTCATATTAACTAAACAAAGAACTTTATTATACATAATTTTTACATCTGTCGGAGTTATTTTTAATGCTAAATTATAACTTGATATAGAATCTTCGAATTTACCCATTTCTTTATAACAAATTCCTATACTGTTTAAAAAACTTGGATTTTTCGGATCTTGTTCAACAGCTCTTTGCAAAAAATCGAGAGCTTTATCTTTTTTCTTTTGAACTAGAAAATTTCTTCCAACTTGAGCATATAATTTAGGATAAACAATTTTCATATTAATAGCTCGCATAAGGTAACTCTCTGCTTCTTCGTAAAGTTCACAGCGAGTTAACACATTTGCCGCTTCTTCATAGCGGATCGGATTTTTAGGATTTATACTAATGGCTTGATCAAATGCTTTAATTGCAGATTGTTTTCTATCCGATGCTAATAAACAAACCCCTAAATCAAAATAAGCTTGAACATAATTTTTGTTGTTTTGCATTGCTAGTCGTAAGTTTTTTTCTGCTTCAGGTATGTTACCTAAAGCTCTGTGGCATCTTGCAATTCCAACAAAAGCCCTTGCAGAAGATAAATTTCTAAGTGAAATACTTTTATAAGCTTCTAACGCATTTTCATATTCACCACTTATATATAAATAACGAGCTAATTCATATTCAACTTCGATATTATTTATATCGCGATATTTTACTAATGTTTGAGAAATTTGTGAGGAGAGATCTTTCATTACAAAAGGAATTCGTAAATATCCATCGGGAGCTGCTTCAGGAAAACGTAACATTTCATCTTTTGTTAGCTCTGGTCCTACCATTAAAATTGGAGTTCTTTTAATTTCT
>NZ_JBIPMD010000046.1:0-17652 GCF_044369315.1 Silvanigrella sp. | reverse complement strand
TTTCACCGATTTATCTATTTTTTTCATTTTTAAAACTTGTTCAGGGTGCGAGCTGTACTTATTAATATCTTCTTTGCTTAATTCATTAAACAATCCCCAGTGAATATTCATGGGTGTAAACTTTTTTGCTTCGCCATAAATACAGTAACGGGCAAGGCAACCTAGAGAAGTATTTGCGGGTGGGAGCGTTAATTGTTTCTTTTTTGTTAACTTATTGCCAATCACATGACCCATAAAAACACCCATAGCAGAGCTTTCTAAATAGCCTTCAACGCCAATAATTTGTCCTGCTAAATAAATTTTATTGTTTTCTTTTAAACTAAAATCTTCATTTAACACATTAGGAGAAACAAAATAGGTATTGCGGTGCATGCTTCCCATTCTAAAAAATTCCACTTTATTTAAACCGGGTAAAGAAGATAAAATTTCTTTTTGCGCTCCCCAAGTGAGGCGGGTTTGAAAACCAACCATATTCCAAGCGGTATCTCCTAATTTTTCTTTACGAAGTTGTACTACGGCATAAGGCATTCTACCAGTGCGGGGATCGGTTAATCCTTTGGGTTTCATGGGACCAAAGGAAAGAGTTCTGGGACCACTTTCGGCTAAAACTTCGATTGGTTGGCATCCGTTAAAGTAACGAGGCTCTTCAAAATCTTTGTGTGGTACCTTAGGGCCATTTAAAACTTTTTCAACAAAAGCAAAATATTCTTCTTTATTTAAAGGAATATTTAAATAATCGCCTTCTTCTTCACCTTCATCAACTTGTGGTAAACCTTCCAAAGCAGCGGCTTCTTGGGCGATCTTTTTTTCATAGGAATGGGTTTTTGATTTACGGTTGGCTAAAAAAACGATGTCGTGATCGACCGTGTCGCCATCTAAAATAGGGGCAATGGCATCGTAAAAATACAGTTGTTCGCATTTGGTTATTTTGCGGAGGTCGTTTGCAAGGGCGTCATCGGTCAAAGGGCCTGTGGCAATGACAATCGCTGAAAATTCACCAAATTTTAAAATATCATCGACTTTTTCAATGATCATCTCTTTAACTGTAATGTTTTTATGATTTTTTAATTTTTCCGTTATTGCTCCCGAGAAAAGTTCTCTATCTACGGCAAGGGTTTCTCCTGCAGGGACTTCAGCAGCACGGGCGCTTGGAATGACAATACTTCCTAATTTATGAATTTCTTCTTTAAGAGTACCAGCTGGGTTTAAACGACTTTTCGATTTTAAACTGTTCGAGCAAACAAGTTCAGCAAATAAATGGGGTGTGATTTGTGCTGGAGTCGTTTTTTTAGACTTCATTTCAAAGAGTGTCACCTCTAAGTTATAATGCTCTGCTAGTATCCAAGAGCATTCACTCCCCGCAAGGCCTGCCCCAATGACAGCAACTTTCATATATTTCCCCTTTTTTATATCTCATACTATGGTGGTTCACATAAATTTAGGCATCTATTCTTCCTAAATTTGTGATAGATACTTATATTGCAAACTATGCTGTTTGTTTCAACTTATTCTCATTTAAGAAGCAAATGGATCACTAAATAAGTTAAAGGATGCGGATTATGCCACTTTTTGTTGTTACAGGAGCACATGGATTTATTGGAACAAATGTTGTTGAAAAGATTTTAGGCATGGATCCGGAGCTTCTTGGCTTTGAAAAAACAAAAAATCTAAAATTTTCAAATTTTGATGAAAATGCTCATCAAGAAAAGGGTTGTTCCGTTATTGCAACCGATCTTTCAAATAGTATTAGTCGTGCAACGGCAAGACGATTTTTAGGCTCGGCACGTTATCAATATATCGATTACACCGAGCTCATTTCATATTTAGAAAAATTACCTGAAAAACCCGACGCCGTGATACACAATGGTGCTTGTTCTTCTACTACTGAGACCGATCCGAATATCTTTTTAAAATTAAACTTAGAATATTCGCAAGCATTATGGAATTATTGTTCTAAAAATAACATTCCGTTTATTTATGCTTCTAGTGCCGCAACCTATGGTGATGGTACGTTAGGTTTTTCCGATAAAAAAGAAGATTGTGAGAAATATACTTCGTTAAATTTATATGGAAAATCAAAATTAGATTTTGATATTTGGACATTAAAACAAAAAGTAACACCACCTACTTGGTTTGGACTTCGTTACTTTAATGTTTTTGGACAGTTTGAATCCCATAAAGGGGGGCAAGCAAGTATGGTTTTTCACGGATACAATCAAGCCACACGTACTGGAAAAATAAAGTTATTTGAAAGCAATTCTCCACAATATAAAGCGGGTGAACAATTGCGTGATTTTGTTTATATAGACGATTTAATCGAAGTAACAATGGATTTAATTCGTATGTCTATTACAAGAAAAAAATCACCAAACCAAATTTCACTTCCTGAAAATGGGTTGTTTTTAAATATTGGGAGAGGGATTGCGGAATCTTGGAACACGTTAGCAAAAGAAGTATTTTCAGCGCTTTCTATGCCGGAGTCCATTGAATATATTCCAATGCCTGATAATATCATTAAACAGTATCAGAATTACACCTGCGCTGATTTATCAACTTTGCGTTCTATTGGAATATCGCATGAGTTTGTAAGTTTAAAAGCTGGAGTAACAAAATATGTTCAAAAGCATTTAATGCGAGGGCAGTAAATTTTGTTACTAAAAAAATTTCATAAATACCTTTGTTAATTTAATAGCAGGGGATCTCAGTAAAGGTTTTTGCATGGACGCTCAACAACTTACTCGGCAGATTTATTGGTCCCCTTCTGGTGGATTGAACGAATTATTACATAAAACAACTTATCTTTGGTTGGCCATTGCAATTTGTGTGTTTGCTTATGGTGTCTGGAAGCATGTCAAGCTTTGGAGAGCTGGTAAACAAGAAATTTGTTTCGATAGACCTTTTGATAGAGTGATTTTATTTTTTAGAAACGTTGTTGCACAAGCAAAAGTGTTACGTTCCCGCAGGCAACGAGATCCCAAACCTCGTTCCATATATGCAGCTTGGATGCATGGTCTTATTTTTTACGGTTTTTTAGCTCTTGTTTTTGGAACAACCATTGTTGCCTTAAAAGAATATTCAGTTGCTGATTTATACCATGGTTGGTTTTATGCTTTTGTTAAAGTAACATGTCAAGTTGGTGGTGTTGCCTTAGCAATTGGTCTTGTTATGGGAATAGCAAGGCGCTCCGATAAAAGTCAAAACTTTACTCACAGTTTAGGATATATTTTATTATATAGTTTTTTATTTTTATTGGTTGTTCAAGGATTTTTATTGCAAGGTTTTCGCTTGGCATTTGACCCAAGTGCTTTAGATGCAAAGTGGGCTTTTGTTGGATATTTAGCAAGCTTTTTATTTCCTAAAAACATGTCTCCTGAAAGTGCGAACGCAATTTATACTGGTATATGGTATTTTCATATGGTAACAACAATGGCATTTATTGCCACTATTCCGTATACCAGAGCGTTGCATATCGTAACAGCAACTTTAAATTTGTATACCCAAAGACTCACCCCAAGTGTCATGCTCGCAAAAATGGATTTTGAAAATGCAGAGGTGGAATATTTTGGAGCAAGAGACATTCGTGATTTTTCTTGGAAAGATCTTTTAAGTTTTGATAGTTGCACAGAATGCAGAAGATGTACCGATATCTGCCCTGCAAATGCAGTATTAAAACCACTTGATCCACGTGAAGTCATTTTAAAATTAAAAAATAGCATGACGGTAGAAGCTTTGTTTCCTAAAGAAGGCAGCGAAGAAAAACATTTTTTATATGAAAGTGGTGTGATTACACACGATGAAATTTGGGCGTGTACCAATTGTGGTGGTTGTGTCAACGAATGTCCTGTAGGAATTGATCAATTACGTACCATTATGCAGTTGCGTCGTTATCAAACATTAACATTGGGAGAAGTGCCTGCCTCTGCAGGAAAAGTCATAGAAAATATAAAACAATATAGCAATCCTTGGGGACTTCCTTCTGCAGATCGTTTTAAATGGGCTGAAGGTTTAGATGTTCCTATAATTACAGGAGACACACCTGAGGTAGAATATTTATATTATGTTGGTTGTGCTGGATCTTATGATCAAGGTAATCAAAAAGTAGCACGATCAATTGTAAATATTTTAAAATATTGTGGTGTCGACTTTGCTGTTATGGGCAAAGCTGAAAAATGCAATGGCGAGCCTGTTAAGCGTTTAGGTGATGAATATTCTTTTGCTGAAATTGCAAATAGCAATGTAGAACAATTAAATAAATTAAAATTTAAAAAAATAGTAACTCATTGTCCGCATTGTTTTAATACTTTGAAAAATGATTATCAAGAATATGGTGGCAAGTATCAAGTGTTTCATCATTCCCAATTATTAACTGAATTATTTAAGAGTAACAAATTAACCTTGCCTGTAGAAGTAAACAAATCTGTTACTTTTCATGACCCTTGTTTCTTAGGAAGACATAATGGGGAATTCGACGCACCAAGACAAATTCTTGAAGCGGTTGCGGGACTTCGTTTATCTGAAATGGAGTCCAGTCGCGAAACTTCAAGCTGCTGCGGAATGGGTGGCGGAAATATGTGGTATGAAAGTGAAGGTGGCGGTAAAATTGTTGAGCAAAGATTAAAACATGTTGCAAAAACGGGGGCAAAAACCCTCGTAACAGGCTGCTCTTTTTGTATGATAAATTTCAAGAGTGCGTTTCAAAACTTAGAAGAAACAAAAGATATTGAAATTATGGATTTAGCAGAAGCTGTTGCAATGGCAATGCCACAAGAAGCGAAAAATGCAGCGGCCTCAAGGCCGAATTGATATTTGACATAAGATTGTGCTAAGGTTATCCCAAGCGAGTAGTTCATTTTTAGGCTTTTTCAATTTGCCTTTATGACTATTTGTTGGACAAATTCTTCGTTATTATTTGGAGGGTGGTTATGCACACCTTTAGCTTTGGTGAACTTGCTCTAATTTTTGGGATTGTTGTTGTGCTTTTTGGTGGCAAAAGAATTGCTTCTGTTGGAAAAGCATTGGGTGAAGGAATATCAAATTTTAAAAAAGGATTAAATGGTGCTTCAACGGATGATAAGCAATTAAATCCTCCTGCTGCGCAACAAAACCAAGCGCACGTTGTAGATGTTGAACACAAAGAAGCCCCAAAAGTTTAAGGCATGACGCTTTTAAAAAATATCAGCCAAAAACTTTTGTTTATTATAGGCAAAGGTGGTGTGGGCAGAACAACAGTGTCTGCTTCTTTAGCTTATGAATATGCAAAAAAAGGAGAAAAAGTTCTTTTAGTCCAATGGGCTATAAAAGATGCCATTTCCCCTTTGTATTCTCTTCCTCAATGTTCCCATAAAGAATCCATGACTCCTCATGGTTATAAAGTCATGAATTTTTCTGCATCTGAATCCATTCGCGAATATTTTGTAGATCATTTAAAAATGAAATTAATTTATTCGATGGTCATTGAAAATCGTCATGTTCAAAGATTGATTCATGCGGCACCTGGAATTCAAGAGCTCTTTTTTTTAGGTAGGCTTTTTTGGCTTGTGGAACTTGCTGAAAAAGAAAAAGGTTATTCCTACGATAGAGTGATTGTAGATTCCCCAGCAACGGGTCATGGAATTTCTTTATTTGGAATAGCACCTGCTGTCGCCAATTTGGGAATGACAGGACCCCTTGCCTCGGAATGTGAACGCGTTACCAAACTTCTAATGGATAAAGAAAAAACAGGAGTTTTGGTTGTTACTTTACCTGAAGAGCTGCCCATTGAAGAATGTATTGAAACTGTTCCTAAAGTAACAGATCATTTACAAAGATCTCCATTAGCTATCATTGTAAATCAATCAAATAATCCCATTTATTTTCCAGAATTAAAAATTGCTCAAGATGATGACTGGTTTATAAATTTAAAACAAAATTTAAAATTAGATATTTCAAAAAATGAACTTGATCTTATTTTATCTAGTCTTATAAAAAGAAATATTTGTGAAGAAAAATTAATAAAATGGTCTAAACAATATCAAAATCAATCCGGTAATTATATTCCTATTATTTCTTTACCAGACATAAATTTTCTGCATAAAATAGAATCATCTCCAAATTTAATAGAATTATTAACAAAGTATTTTTAGATAAACTTGATTGAATTGAGGATATAAATGGCCAATGTTTTTCCAAAGCTACATATTTTTTTAGGAGCAGGTGGTGTAGGAAAAACAACTCTTTCTGCCTCATTTGCTTTATCTTTAGCAAGCTCTGGAAAAAAAGTAGGATTAATTAGCATAGACCCAGCAAAAAGACTTCAAACTGCATTAGGTGTCGGTGTCATTTCGGAATCTGGTACTTTAATTCCTTTAAATAATTCAAAAGGAGAATTAAGAGCCGCGATATTACATATTGGCGAGAGTTTAGTCCGCTGGGTCGATGAAAAAGGAATGTCTCCCGAAAAAAGAGAAAACTTATTTAAAAATCCTTATTTTGCTGCATTATCTTCAAAAATGGCAAGTGCAGTAGATACCCTCGCTGCGATTCGTGTTGCAGAATGGTTAGAACAATATCCAGACACCGAAGAACTTGTTATTGACACCGCACCTGGAATTCATGCTATCGATTTTATTGCCAAGCCTGAAAAAGTTTCTTCTTTTTTAGATAGTAAAATTATTGATTGGATAAAATGGTTTGTTGGTGGAGCTCATGAAAAACAAAATTTTGTAGCAAGAGCTTTTAAAACAGGTGCTCGAAAAGTTTTAGATGGGCTTGCCTTAGTGGGTGGCCGTAATTTTATTATTAATTTTGGCGAATTTTTAATTATGCTTGATGAAGTTTTTATTACAGCATTAGAGCGATTAAAATATTCACAAAAATGGTTAAAGCATTCTTCTACAAATATCGTGTTAGTGACTTCAATCCGTGAAGATGCTATTTCTGTAGCAAAAGAAATCAATCGTGTATTAACGCAACTTGGATTACCACCAAAATTAGCAGTTATAAATAGAACATTTCCTATTCATCTAAAAAATGAAGAATATTTAAAATTATTTATGAATAAAAATGATTTTATGAATTCAAATGAAAAATTATTTGCTAATTATTTGGCTAGTTACTTTGCGACTCAATTAAAAGTTCATGAACAACTTTCTAGTTCCTCTTTAACTATTGTAGAAATACCTATTGCTGCTAGTCTAGATGGGGAACAAGATTTGCGGTTGTCCGATTTATCTTCTTTAGGTGACATTATTCGATCAAAAACAGGTAAAAATACAAGATGAATTTCATACTCATGTTTCCTGAACTCATAGGACAAATGATAATTAAAACCCTTGCTGGGTTTGGTCGATTTCTCTTATTTATAAAAGAACTTTTTCACTGGGCATTTCATCGTCCCTTTCGTTTGGGATTAATTATCAAACAATTCGAATTTGTTGGAAATAAAAGTGCCGTTATTATTTTTATTTCGGCTTTGTTTGTTGGCGCCGTTTTAGGATTACAGCTTGGCGTTATTTTTAGGCTATTTAGCGCAGAAGGATTAATGGGCGCGGCTACGGGAAAATCTTTAGCTCTTGAGTTGGGTCCTGTCATGTGTGGTTTTATTGTCATTGGTCGTGCAGGAGCTGCAATGGCTGCTGAAATTGCGACCATGAGAGTAAATGAACAAATTGATGCGATGGAAGCAATGGGTGTGAATCCCATTAGTTACCTTGTTGTTCCTAGAGTTATTGCTAGTACTTTAATGATGCCACTTTTAGCCGGCATTTTTTTATTTGTAGGAATTATTGGCTGTTACCTTGTTGCAGTCGTATTTTATCGTGTCGATACCATGACTTTTATGCAGCAATTAAAATGGATTGTTTATTGGAGTGATGTTGTAAAAGGATTGGTAAAAGCAACGGTATTTGGTTTTATTTTTTCGTCTATTGCTTGTTATAAAGGTTTTAAGGCAAAAGGAGGAGCAAAAGGGGTAGGAGAAGCAACAACAAGTGCCGTTGTCGCAGGATTACTTTCTATTTTAGTTGGTGATTTTATTATTACTCTTTTCCAAGTAAGGTAATTTAGTTTAATTATGTCTAAAGATAGTCTTGTTTCTTTAATTGATGTGAAAAAATCATTTGGAAATAACCATGTTTTAAATGGCTTAAATATAGAAATTCCTAAACATAAAATATCTTTTATTATTGGGCGAAGTGGAGAAGGGAAGTCAGTTACATTAAAAAGTATTATTGGTATTCTTAAGCCTGACTCTGGTGAAGTTTTTATTGACGGATTTAAAATGAATGATGCCAATGAAGACAAATGGAATGAAGTTCGACAAAAAATCGGGATTCTTTTTCAAGATGGGGCTTTGTTTGATAGTTTGAATATTTTTGAAAATATTACTTTCCCTATTCAGAATCACTTAAAAATGTCATTAAAAGATATGGAAATAGAAGTTGAAAAATTATTAGATATTGTAGGCTTACCTGGTATTCAATATAAATACCCGCCTGAGATTTCTATAGGTGAACGAAAAAGAGTTGGTCTTGCAAGGGCTTTAGCATTAAAACCACAATTGTTACTTTATGATGAACCAACAACAAGTATGGATCCTCTCGTTTCCGATTTGATAGATAATTTAATTTACAATACACAAAAAAACTTGGATGGTATAACTTCCGTTGTGGTGAGTCATGATATCACTTCTGTTATGAATATTGCAGAGTATATCTTTCTTTTACATAAAGGAAAAATTTACTTTCATGGGACAGCACAAGAATTTGCATCAAGTAAAGATGAACTCGTAAGGCAATTCTTAACTGGCGGCAGAAAAGGTCCTTTGGAAGTTCCTATCGCATAAACTAAAATAATATCATTAATGCCATTTGGCTTTTAAAGGATTTTTTTTTCATGTCTTTGTCTTCAGAAGTAAGAGTTGGATTATTCGCTATTGCTGCAGTCTCTGTTTTAACCACAACAGCTATTGTTCTTGGTGGGAATCCTTTTGCGTCCAAAAAACAATATTTTCATACAACAATTAGTAACGTTAGAGGAGTTGCAGAAAGAACCCAAGTACGTGCTTCAGGTGTTCAGGTAGGGGAAGTAATTTCGGTTGATATTTTACAAGATGGGGCTCGAATTAACTTTAGTGTAGACGGAAATTTAAAAATCCCTAAGGGCTCTTTCATTGAAATAAAATCGCGCGGTATTCTTGGTGATGTTTATATAGAAATCGTTCGTAATTCCTCAGGTATTGGTTTTATGAAATCCGGTGATATGATGCCTCGAAATCCGGAGTCCAATGACATTGAAGCCCTAATGACAAATTTAAATAATATAGCACGGGATATTAAACGAATTACAGGTTCACTTTCGAATGTCTTAGGTACCAAAGATGGTGAAAGTTCTATTCGTAAAATTGTCGATAACATTGAAGGGATGACTTCGGATCTTCGTGAAGTAACAGCATCTCAAAAAACAAATTTAAAAGAAGCCATTCAGGGTATTCGTGATAGTGCTGTAAAAATTTCATCGTTAATTCAACGTAACGATACAAAAATAGATCAAATTATTTCTGATATTAAAACATTTACAACTGAATTAAGACAAACATCTACACCAGAAAATCGTGAAAGAATTGAAAGTATTATTGCAAACGTGGATGAAGCGACTGCTTCCTTCAAACGAATGGCAGCAAAAATAGAAAAAGGCGAAGGAACAATAGGCCAACTTATTGCGAAAGATGAAACGGCAGATGAAGTAAAAGCGACGCTAAAAAGTATTCAAGATGTTGTAAAACCAATATCTCAATTAAAATTAACCATGACGGATAGAGCAGAATACCGCGTTGCAAATGCCGACACTGGAGATAAATTTGTAAATGAATTTAATTTATTATTTTCTACCAGACCGGATAGGTACTATTTATTAGGAATTACAAATGCTTCCTATGGAAGGCAAGTAAAAAACACGACAACAACTTCAACTATTAATGGAAATACAACACAAACAACGACTCAAGAAAATACAACAGAAAACACTTCTTATTTAAGATATAATTTGCAAATTTCACAGAGATTTGGATTTGTAGGTTTACGTTTAGGAATGTTTGCAAGTTCGGGTGGTTTTGCATCTGATGTTTATTTATTTAATGATAGATTTGTTAGTACCGTTGAATTTTCTCAATTTGGGGGTAGTCCGACTCCATCAGATACACAATATGGCAGCAAGGGGCCATTTAATGTGAAAGCTTTTTCCAATATTTTTATCACGCCTAATATTTTTCTTACTGCTGGAGTGGATGGACTTGTCTTGTACAGCAAGCCCTTTCCATTTGTGGGAGCGGGCTTTTCAATTACGGATGAAGATATTAAAGGTTTATTTGGTGTAGCTGCTTTAGCTAAATAAAGTTACAGTTAAGTAACTTTATTTAATAGGTTGCTTTAAAAGATTCAAATTTAATAAGGTTTTCTTTGTCATCTTTTATTGAAATAAGTTTTAACTTACCATTATTTGATTTATCATAACCAATTGCATGATCTCTCATTAAATGAGGAATGATAAGACCATCCTCAAAAGCCCATTTTTTATTGTTATTATTTGTGCATTGTTCAGCAATAATATTATTAGAACCTTTTTCAATCGTTAGACACAAATTATTGTTACCTGATCTCGATTTAAATTGATACGTATCGTTATCGTAACCCCAAGTTTGAGTGCGATCTTTTCTTGAGTCAGCAATAATAACTTCTCCCTTATCACTATCCTCGTTTGGATCTACAGTTAAGTAATTTTCAGAGAAGAGATCCATTGTTGTTTGTAATTCAATGTTTTGTTCAGATGCAAATACCGGTGAATTCCAGTTGATAGTAATACGTTTTAATATTTTATCTTCTTTTTGATCTGAATTTGCATTTTGGAGAGGAATACGAACGCTATCATAATCCAAACTATATGTGCTCCAAAGAAATAGGGGAGGCATTGGATAAACAGATCCTAATAAAACTCCAGCAACAACACTTGTTTCAAATTCAAAATCAGATTTTCCAATATATTCTTTATCGGCTTTAAAAATTGCCTGAAAAGCAGGGATAAATTGAGAATGATGAATAGCAGAAAATTTATTTTTATTTGCTACCCAGCTATCATCCCAAAGGGTACCCGATGAAGAGGGGCCTGTTAAATAAGTACTTAGATTATCAAATACTTTCGCATTCCAGCTCCAAGCAGCCTCATTTATACCGCTTTTATTTTCAATATCATAATTATAGGTATCAAAAATAATTGTTCTGGTGTTTGTGAAATCGACATCGGCTTTTAAATTTACACCAACTTTACCAGATGGAATTCCCTTGGCATCGATATTTAAATCTCCTGAAGCCCCTCCTGAAAATCCGTATTTAAATCCTCTGGATTGAGTAACAGTTTCCTTTTTATTTACATTTTGAGGAAATGTTTCGGAAAGATTTACAGGAATATTTATATTTTCTTTAAGAAGTTTTATAGAAAATTTATATTCATTTGCAAATGGCCCGATGAAATCAAGTCTGTGAGCTCTGCTTTGCCACCAGCCATGATCTTGTTTTAAATCTTTTGCCAATTGCCAACCAGAACCACTATCTTCTTTTGGAGAAACAGTCACAATTAAAAATTTTCCGGATGGTGTTACATAAGAATAACCGGATTCCGAATTGTCTTTTTTCGCAATTGCTTTTGATCCAATTAAGTCTAATTGATAATTAATTTGAACATTTGCTTTTCCATCACAGTAATCAACTACTTCATCGCTAGAAAAGTAAAGAGAACCTTTCATTTTAAGCATTTCGCATTTTAAGTTTTCTCTAATTAAAGTTACTTTTGCCTTTGCATTAGAGACTTCCGTATTTGGATTTTGCTTTAAATTTTCTGTTTTTTGTGATTTTAAATTTGTATTTAATTCACTGATATAATTTTCAAGTTGATTTTTATTCCCAGAAACAAAGTGAGGAATATTATTATCTTTGATTAATAATAAATTTTCATCTTCATTAATAGATAATCCCGTAATTTGCTCTGATATATTTTTAACTACTTCAGGGTCAGATGATTTATAATCAAAATAAATAGGTCTATTATTTTCATAAGCACTTCTAACCATGGAGGCGTCTTTGTTTTTTAAATTATTTGTATAAAGAACAGAATTGTCTTTTGGTGACAAATTTTCATTATTAGATTTGCTGCATGCTGTAGATAATATTGAAATTAAACTAGTATATAATACAGTATATCTAAAGTTATTTAATATTTTATTTTCCATTAAAGCCTCCCTTAGCCATAGAATTTCAACCATAATTTCTTGTTAGCAATTCATGTGCCAATTTTTTAAATAGCTATTTTTATGTTTTTTTAAATATAAGTAGTAATGAATAATAGATTAAATTTTGATTAAAAAAAATGTTGATCTCTTGTTTGAGAACTACTCTCAATAATTATCTTTTAATCATTATTTCTATTCTTTAAAAAGATAAGGCATTGTAATATGGATATAATAAATAAATATAAATAAAATATTTATGTGTAATTAATTAATATGAATAACTTATTTATTTGTATAAACTTTTTACAGTATATGTCTATGATTTATAATAATTATAAATATTTATTATTAAAAAATATAGGAAACAAATTATATAATATTATATTAAATAATAAATATATAATATTGGATTCATTTTTTAATATTAATTTTATAATTTACTAGTAATATTTTTAATTTGTATAAATATATAAAAAAATATAGGCTATACTAGTAGATAGTAAGACCTATATTTCATAAATGAGATTATTTAAAAAAATAGAGCTTTAAATTATTATTTTAAAGCCAGTTTTTCATCTATATCTTTTTTGATAGCTTCAAAACTCAAATTACCTTCATACTTTTGTCCATTGATAAAGATAGAAGGGGTCCCACTGACGCCAATGCTATTGCCTTCTTCTAATTGAGCCATAACAGACTTGCTAAGAGTTTTGTCTTTATCTTCCATACAAGATTTAAAATCATTCAGATTGAGTTTTAGGTCTGTTGCATATTTATAGTACATATCACCCGATAGTTTATCCATAGGGGCACGGCTAAATAATAATTTATGCATTTCCCAGTATTTATTTTGATTTGCCGCACATTTTGCAGCAATTGCTGCAGGCATAGCTTCAGGGTGAATTTGAGTTAAAGGAAAGTCTTTAAATACATATTGAACCTTTCCTTTATAAGCAGCGAGTACTTTTTCAATTGTTTCATGGGCTTGTACACAGTACGGGCACTGGTAGTCTGCAAACTCAACAATAGTTACTTTAGGATCTTTCAATGAACTGTCATACTTATAGCCTTCATTGTTAAACGTAACTTGAATATCTTTTGGCTTTTCTATTCCAACAACACTAATTTTGCCTTCTTCTTGTGCTTTTAGAAGAATTCCCTGTTCTGCTTTAGATTGTTCCATTCTAGTTAAATATTGTTTAACTAAACCAGCTCTTTCTTTTTCAGGAATTTGTTGCATTTGTGGATTTGCTGCATTTTCTTTAATAAAGTTTTGAACAACTTCATCGGAGATATTTGCGTTTTTTGTATAAAAGTCTTTTTTCGCTAAATCTAAACTTGCAATTTTATTTTTAGATTGATAGTCGGCAAACCAAGAGTCTAAATAATATTTTTCAAGTATGGCTTGTGCTGTTTCGTAAACTTTTTTTTGTGCGTTCACGAGTTCTGTTTTTTCTGCAATGGAAAGGTCAGAAAATTTAACTTGTTTTGAATTGTAAGTTCCTAAAATTTCCGTATTCGTTTTATCTTTTTGAGTAACACATCCTGCAATAGCAAAAGCTAAAATAGTGATAGATGTTCCAATATGGTATTTATTTATTTTCTTCATTTTTGACAAAAGTAAATTCATTATTCCTCCAAAATTAATATAAAAACGATTTAAATATACACATGATCTCCAATAAGGAAAACATTATTTAAGATGTATTTTATTTAGAGAGTAGATTTTTTGTTAATTCGGTAAGCAGTTCATTCAAGCTCTGGTTGTCATAGGAGACATGTGTCGCAAAATGTTTAGAGGGTTGAACAAAAGTCTCATGCATAGGTTTTACAAAGGAGTCAAATTGTAATTTGACTCCATCGGGATGTCTGCCTCGCTCTTCAACATCTCTTTTTAGGCGTCTTGCGTATCGAGTGTCTTCTGAAATATCGATAAAAATAGAGAGATCAAAAAAGGGTCTCAGTATTTCTTGAGAGAGAATTAAAATACCATCGACTATAATATAGGCAGAAGGTTCAACTCGAATTGTTTTTTCTTTTCTTGTATGGGTGACAAAATCATAAATAGGGACTTCTATCGGTTGGTTTTGAGATAATTTTTTTAGATGTTCAGCCATCAGTTTAAAGTCAATGGCATTGGGGTGATCAAAATTAACCGTACCATCCCCTTTAAATTGAGCACTATGATCATGATAATAACTATCTTGACTTATAATTTGGCAGTTTTCTTTGCCAATGAGTTCCCAAAGTCTTCTTGCTGCTGTTGTTTTTCCAGAGCCGCTACCGCCAGTTATAGCTATGATTGTTGTGTCTGCTGATTTTTTCAATTTCCAACCTCTATCAATTACTGGATTTATATTGTTCCGTAGATTCTGTCTCCTGCATCGCCAAGGCCAGGTAGAAGATAGCCTTTTTCATCCATAGATCTTTCTACAGATAAACAATAGACAGATACATCAGGATGCGTTTCTTGCAAAATTTCCAAACCTTCAGGTGAAGCAAGTAAGCAGTGAAAACGAATTTCATTTACACCATATTGTTTCAATCTATCAATAGCAGCAACGACGGTAGCTCCTGTAGCTAGCAAAGGGTCGAGTAAGAATATTTTATTTCTTTCAATATCATTAGGTAATCTAAAATAATACTCTACGGTATTATTTAAAAATTTATCCCGATAAATTCCAATATGACCAACCTTTGAATGTGGAAACATTTGCATAAATCCATCAAGCATACCCATGCCTGCTCTCATTACGCCCACAATAGTAACATCTTCATAAATAAACGGGCTTTCCATTTTTTCGAAGGGGGTTTCAATCATAAAATTTTTTACTTTTAAATCGCGGGAACTCTCATATGCCATAAGACGACTGACTTCACTAAGGAGTCTTCTAAAATCCCCACTATTTGTCTCTTTTTTTCTAAGAATAGATAAAGAATGGGCAAGTAAAGGATGTTGAAGAATATGAATATTTTTATGATCATTTTTTAATAAATGTTTCGGCATTTTAATTCCTTTAATTTTTTTTTGATTCTTTGAAGATTTAAATTTTAACTTAACATGATAAACTAAACTATAAAAGTTTTTTTAGAGAAAATATTTTCATTTTATTGAATTCGTTTATTTAATTATACTTTACCAAGTCATACAAATGATAAGATAAATTCTATCATATTATTTGGCAAAATTATCGTCTTTATATAATACTTTTGAAGTTTGAATTAGGAAATAAACAAGCTTAGGGCAATTTTATCCCAATATGATACAATGAATTATTTTGGGATCTAAATTAAAAATGGAACGCCCTTTCAAAAGTTCAAGTAATAAGGTGACATAAAATGAGTTTTAAAAAACTTCCATTTATAATAATGCTATTTTATATTTTATTTTTACCACACTTCTCTTTTTCAAAAGAAAATGTTTTAAAAATATCTACCTTGGAATGGCCGCCTTATGTTATTTCTAACCAAAAAGATCTGGGTTTTTTTTGTGTCATTGTTAAAAGTATTTTAAAAAAAATAGGGTATGAAAGCCAAATTGAAGTCATGCCATGGGCTCGAGCATTACACTTAGTGGAAAATGGTTCTTATGATGGAATTATTCCTGCCTATTATTCAAAAGAAAGAGCTCATTATCTTTTATATTCTGACCCCATTTATTATTCTAAAATAGTTCTATTTAAAAGAAAAAAAAGTAATATTAAATTTAATAAACTTTCCGATTTAAAAAATTATTCGATAGGTGTTATAAGAGGGGGTGTTACATCCGAAGAATTTGATAATGCTTCTTATTTAAAAAAAGAAGAAGCAGCAAGTGATGAAAGAAATATTGTTAAACTTTGCAAAAATAGAATAGATCTATTAAATGGAGATCTTGAAGTTATTAAATATATTTCAAGTAATTTCTATCGAGAATGTTATGACAAAATAGAGCCACTAGAAACTCCATTAAATGTACAATCTTTGTCATTAGCTCTTAATAAAAATGTCCCCAATGCAGAAAAAATTATTAAAAATTTTAATATTGAACTAAAAAAATATATAGAGCAAAATGAAATAAATAAAATTTATAATAAATTTGTTCCTCGGTAAATTATTTGTGAGAAAAACTAATTTTTTTTGATTCATAATGTGAATAGCAATTTTGCAAAGGAATATTTTTTAACATGAAGTTGTTAGGTGATTTAAAGAAAATAAATAAAAAAAGCTCACTAATTAAAAGTGAGCTTTTGTATAATTATTTTTTATCATAGAAAGCAACGCTGATGAATCTTTGATTATTATTATAATCTACAAGATTTTCAGTAGCATTGTTATCGTCTTTTGTAAGTGCTTTACAATTTTGTTCTATATCAGTTTTAACAGGATCATTATTTAATTTGCTTATCCAATCAAAATTGCATTGGGCAAATTTTTTCATACTTGAATTTTCATCAATACCTCCAGTCATATATATATTACCATCAAGTTTATTATATTTTATGTGTCCATAAAGACCAGAAAATATATCAGATAGGTCGCCTTTGTTAGTTGTTACGATATCTCTTTTAGTTCCTTGAGCTGGACTAACATCAGGGCGTACTAAGATTAATTTATTAGAATGTCTTTGAATAAATTGGTCTAAATTGCCTTTCTTAAAATGTAAAATACCGCTTTCATATGAAGGGCTTTCCGAAGCATTAATTTTTTGAACTTCTTTCAGGTTTACCATAGGAGCGTTTTCAATTGATAAATAATTAGGTAATTCCATTTGAGCAATACTATATACATCTCCTTTTTTTATAGAAAGAAGCAAATTATCATTTGCTTCTGATAAATAAGCCACCGCTCCTGAAACACTACTATTATTAAAAATACTATTAGAATTTGTTTTGCATCCTTTTATTAGCCCATCACTTTTTGTAATTGGGCACATAGTAATATCATTTCTTTCATGTGCTTTAATATAAAGATAACCATTTTTAATAAGAGAATTACCATCTCTAGTATTTGAAGGTACATCATTAAGTTGTTGAACGGAGCAAGCTTCAAAAGCGTCGCCGTCATTTGAAATTTTACAATTAGCTAATAAAAATTTATCATTTTGCTCAAAATTTCTTCCAGTAATATAAACTCTACCATTTGATCCAATATTGATATCTTGTGGTGAAGTAATATCATTTAAAATATTATCAAAAGAAACATCAACTTTACTGTCTTTACGAATACCATTTGTTTTATCTGTAACGTATTTTTGAATTTTGATGTTTTTGTCATTTTGATTACTGTTTCCTGCTATGGACCCCATTTGAGTTGACACATGATTAATGTGAATTTTGATACTGTATTGGACTCATCATTGCAAGCCCGGAATGGGGTGCATGATGATTATAATCATAAAACCATTCCTCTAAATG
>NZ_JBIPMD010000211.1:0-5519 GCF_044369315.1 Silvanigrella sp. | reverse complement strand
AAAGTATGTTAATAACAAGGCGTTGCTCGTTGATGCTTTAGCTCAATCGGCAAATGGCGCAACTAATTCATCAAATCAATCATCAAATATAGTTAGTGATGCTTATAATTACAAAGATTTAAGTAAAAATGTAGATCCAAGAACTGGCGCTTTTTCGATATCTTATAAAGTGGGTGATATTGTTGGAAATGGCTTTGAAGATCCTACTTTTCCTCTTTCTATAAACTATTCCTCATTATCTCAATCTGACCGTTTTGGGATAGGAAAAGGATGGTCTTGGAACTTAACTTTTTATGATCCAAAAACAGGTATGCTGAATTTATCAAGCGGAGGGAGTTATAAGCTTGATATTGGACAAGGAAAGTTAAAATATTATAAATTAAATGATTTAAAAATTGAAATTGGAAGTATCTATTTAACTTTAAAATATAAAGATGGTAGAGAAGAAAAAATAGAAAAAACATTTGGAAATTTGGTTTCTATAACTAACAAAGAAGGCTATCAAGCCTCTTTTAATTACATTAATGGAAATAAATTAGAAAATATTAGTTATAAAGATTTAAATAGTGATTCAGATATAAAAAAAATTGAATTAATATATTCTAGCAACACATTTATTACAATAAAACTAAATAACGGAACTAATAATTTACCAACTACTACTTTAACAAAATCTAGTAATAGTAATTTATTAACTTCTATTAAAAACCCTTTATTACAAGAAGTTAATTTTTCTTATGGAGCCTCATCTGAAAAAGATTTTCCTACAGATTCTTTAATAACAAAAATTTCTTTTCCTACAGGAACTTCAGTAAATGTAACTTATTTAACTGGAGGGTTAAATTCTCCTCTAGATGGTATTTCTTTTCCTGCTGTTTCAAAAATTGAAACTAATTCTTATACATTGAAAAGTAATTCTAATAGACTTGGAATGAATTCAGAATCTATTTCATATATTTTTAATCAAGACTCATCAAACTATTTAGGAAAAGGTTTTACAGGATATAAAGAAGGTGAAGATACTTTATTTTATACGCCTAATACATATACCTATTCTTCCTTAGAGAGTAAAGATTCTCCTACAGGATCAAATATTAAAACAGAAAGAATATATAATCACTATCATCAATTAATTAGTGAAAAAATAAAAGAAAATGACAAGTTGATTCAAACAAAAGAATATACTTATCCAGATTGGAAAAGTAAAAACTTTGCTTCTCTTGATCCAAATTATAATTTTCCAATTGAAGTAAAAACCACTTACTATAAAAATGGTTTAAGTAGAATAGAAATTGTAAAAAATTTATATGATAATTCTGGGAATATTCTTAAAACTGTAGAAGCAAATGGAATAATAAAAGAATATCAATATTTATCAGCAGAAAAAACATTTAATGGTTTAATAAACTTAATAGAAAGAGAAATAAAAACATCTCCAATAGATAAAGTTAGTTTAATCACCGAATATAAATATGAAAATACAGAAAATTTAACAGGAAAAAAATTTCAAAGACTTTTAGCTAAAATTTATAGATATAATACAAATATTTGTGGAATAACTGATGAAAACTGCGGCAAAATTTATAAAACCGAAGTGAATACTTATAATAAGGAATCAAATAAATTTAATATTTATTCATTACCTTCAATTGTTAAAATTAAATCTGCTTCTGCTGGTAAATGTAAAGTTTCTATTAATAAAAATAGCTATTCATTAAATTCAAATTTTAATATTACGAATAAAGAATATATTGATTATAAAGGTAATATTCTAGCTAAAGAAATATCAAAATTAAATTCTTTTACTAAAAAAGAAGAAAATAAAATTGAAACAGACGGTAAAAATATATCTTATCAATATGATAATTTAGGTAGAATTTTAAAAGAAACAATCACATCTGTTAATGGTGAGAACTCTATATCTACAAACTATTTGTATTATTTAAATGATTCTAAATATGGCTTAGGATTTGGAACTTCTGCCGTATTCATAATGAATCCAAATGGATATGCCACATATAAAATAAACGATTCTTTAGGAAGAGAAATTCAAACTTTTTTACAATCTAAGAATGATAGTACATTCAATTTAATTTCTTCAATAAGTTATAATAGCACTGGTCAAAAAGATTCTCAAAATTTTTATGATATTGATAAAGATGGTTATAAATATCAAATTTCTACAAAATATAAATATGACGTTTTAGCAAGAGAAAACATGGTAGTTTCTCCAAGTGGAGAGACTAAAGTAACAAATTATGACGATGCTAAAAATAGCACTGAATCCTATATGATATCAAATACAGGAAATTTATCTTCAATAAGTCTATCGTATTTTGATTTAAATAAAAAACCAATTCGACTTGAGTTATTTACTAAAGATAGAACATTATTTAGCAAGAGTTCAAGTGTATTTGATGGATTTGGAAATTTAGTTGAATCTACCGATGTAAATGGAAATGTTGTTAAGTTTAAATACACCCCTTTGTCTCAAAAAATTCAAGATATTTATTCAGATGGTAGAAAAATATCTTACGATTATGATCCATTATTTAATGATAAAATAATTAAAAAATCAGTAATAACATCGGACGGAACTATATATACATTGGGATCAAGAGAATATGATTCAATTGGTCAATTAATAACTGAGTCAGATTCATATGGTAAATCTATAAAATATATTTATGATTTATATGGTAATGTTACAAGTAAAATATTAAGATCAGGTAAAGAAATAAAATATTTATATAATGGATTTAATAAATTAATTAAAAAACAAGTATCGGGTGAAGAATCTAATTATACAACAAATTATGAGTATGATTCATTTTCTATGTATTTAGTTAATATGGTTGATTCAACTGGTAAAACAAAATACAATACTTTTAAAGATGGTAAATTAAAGTCTGTTGTATATCCTGATGGAAAAACGATTAGTTATGAATATAATTTACAAGACTACCCAGTTACGTTAACTGATATTAATCAATTAACGTCAAATTATATCTTTAATAAAATAAACGGTCGATTAGAAAAAATTCAATTCAATTCGAAAGAAGGAAATTTTCAGGAAGAAAAATATTTTTATGATGATTTTGGAAGAATATGGTATAAAACTCTTCCAAATAGCACAAAAATTTCTTATTCATACAATTCAATGGGTGCTTTAAACTCTTTATCATATACAGATGTAAATAACTCTAATATTCTTTCCTATACATATTCATATAATATAGATATGAATATTGCTTTAAGAAATAGATATAGTTATGATTCAAATAAAGTTGACTCCCAAGAAAATTATACTTACGATTCATTAAATAATCTTCAAAAATATGATTGCTCAGGTTCTTTATGCCCAAGAGATACAAACGGAAATATTATAAAATCTGAAGAATATTCTTTTGACGCTTTAAATAATATTAAAACAGCAAGAGTTAAATACTCTGATTCTACTCCAGATAATTTAACGACATATAATTATAATAAAACAGATGGAGTTAGATTAGAAGGTTATACAACAAATGGTTTAAAAAATACATCTTCTACTTTAGAGTATGATGAAGATGGAAATATAATTAAAGATGGAAATGATAATAAATTAGTTTATACTCCATTTCAAAGATTATCCAAATTTATTACTAAAGATAAAACAATAGAATATAATTACAATGGTTCCGGAGAAATAATATCACAAAATGATAGTGAAAATGGTTTAGTTAAATTTTATTACAATGGAAATAAAGTTTTAAATGAAAATTCAAATGGAAAAGTAGTAAGTTATTTGCAAATTAATGGATATATTATTGGTAAAGTAAACCCTGGTGGAGTTTACCAATTTTATTTAACTGATCAAGCTAGAAGTGTTATTCGCGTTATGGAAGGTTCAAAATTATTAACTAAGAATTTTGTATACACACCATACGGAGAGCAATTTGATGTTTCAAATGCTGCTGTAAATTCTCCTAAATTAAGTGATATTGGTTTTAATGGAGAAAGAACCGATGGAAAATCAGGTTACCAATTTTTAGGTAAAGGTTACAGAGCATATAACCCTGCTTTAGGAAGATTTATGCAATATGATACTCAATCTCCATTTGGAAAAGGTGGAATTAATGGGTATATATTTGCTGAAAATAACCCAATAATGAAGTTTGACCCCACAGGCGAAAATGCTGCAAATGTGATGCTAGGTGTTGGACTTGGTTTGTCTATATTAGGAATATTTCTTTCCATATTTACTTTAGGTACAACTTTAGCTCCTGCAATAGCCGGAACAGCAGCTTTAACGGCAGCAGATATTGCGCTAACTGTTGCAGCTTCTGCTGGTATTGCTTCAAGTGTCATTGGTATAACTGGACAAGTTTATGGAAAATTAGCAAGTGATGCAAATGCTGCTGGAAATAAAGCAGATGCAACAAAATATGGGGACATCTCTTATGCATTAGGATGGACTTCATTTGCGTTGGGTATGGCTGCAAGTTCAGTGGGTATCGGTCTTGAGGTTTCATCTTTGGTTGGCGTTGCGTCGGCGGCAAAAAATACTTCTGATAATATTATTAAATTGAGTGCTTCTAGTGCCAGTAAATTACCGAAAAATTATTTATCTGATATGTATGATATTCCTAATGCGGTAAGAGCGAGTTCACAATTTAAATATACAAAAATGATTATGGGATATACGAGTGATGCTGCTTGGATTGCTGGTAAAGGTTTTGGAGAAGCATCAAGAAATGCGGGTAAAGCTGGTGATAATGAAAAATCAGATTTATATGGAAAAATAGCAACTAATATTTTTTGGATATCCATATCTACAGGTTGGGTTTCAGCAGGTATGTCTTTATTTAAGTCTCCACTTACTTATAAAACAACAGTAGATAAGTTAAATGCTGATGGTATGTAAAAAAGGTTTAAGATAAATGATTAAGAACTAAATAAAAATTTTAGATCTTAATACTTATGTTATTTGGCAATTAGATTATTTAATTTTAATGTTTTATAAACTGAAAAATATAATAATTACTACCATAACCCATTTATAATTATTGTAATATATTTAATAATTATTTGTGTTGACAAGTAAACAAATCTTATTTATATAGACCCTTGATCCCAATGCGTCTTTTTTATAAATGCTCTAAATTAAATTATAATAATTCATTAAAAATTAAATTTGACATTGAATCTATATTAATTTAATAAATAACTGATAAGGAATGAATCATGCGTTCTAAATTTTCAGCTCGTTTTTTTGTAGCACCATTCGCATTATTTTTGGCATTAACTATGTATATTTCAGATGCTTCATCAGAGCAATTTGAAGCAGGACCTAAAAAAATAAGAATTTGTACACTTGATGACTGCTAAAATAAAAAAAATAAGAATTTTTATTTTTTGATAAATTATATATGCCAGTTAAGAGTTGAGAATGTGTTTTTAGAAAAAGAATATGTACTTAAAAAGGCATGCAGAAAATCTTCCGAAAACATGGACAAGCAAGCCCTTTGTTGAACGGA
>NZ_JBIPMD010000045.1:0-17788 GCF_044369315.1 Silvanigrella sp. | reverse complement strand
AACAAAACCCAAAAGATTGGTTGCCTTGGAATTATCTCGATACCATCAACAAAATCAAAAACCACTCTCTATAAAAAATTTACTAGCATTCATTTTGTTTGTAAAATGCACTTATTGGTAGGACACGTCGATGTTATTACTGTAGAAATTGAAACTGTAATTGGAACAGGTTTTTCTGGATTAAATATTTTAGGTTTAAATACGGAAGCGACTCGAGATATGAGAGAACGAATACGTTCCGCATTAGAGTCTATAGGAATTCCAATTCCTTCTAAGAGAATTGTAGTAAATATTACTCCAAGTGAGTTTATAAAAATATCACGTATTCCCTTGTCACAGTTGGATTTTGCTGTTGCTGGATGTATTATTTATGCTTTAATAGATGATAATGAAAAACAAAATAAATTATTTAAACCAAATAATGAATTTTTAGCAGGAGAGCTTTCTCTATCTGGAAAGTCAAAAGAGATTCAAAATCCACTTATATATCAATCTGCAATTATTCAAAATAATAATAATATTAAACTATGTCTGCTAAGAAAAAATTTAAGTTATAATTCCATATTCTTGGAAAATAAAACAGAATTTTTTGATAGTATTGAGGAATGGTATCAAAAAAGAAAAAAATAAATAACAAAAATTCTATTCAATTTATTTCTAAAGAAGAAAATATTTTTTGTGAACCAAAAATAATAGATAGTTCATTAAACTTAAAAGAAATAGAAAATACAATATCAATCTTAATGAAAAATCCAAAACTATGTGTTTCTTTATTAATTGCAGCTTTAGGTCATCATCATATTTTGATTGCAGGTGAGCCTGGGGTTGGAAAAAGTTTTGGTTTACAAAAAATTTACCAATTTCTTGATCCCTTAAATGAAATTGAAATGATAGACGTAAAACTGATTCATTTTGTTTCAAGTCATGTTGCTAGGCCGTTTCGTTCTCCACACCATTCAGCTACCCCAGCTGCTCTAATAGGAGGGAGTTCTTTAAAGCCTGGAGAAGTTTCTCTAGCTCATAAAGGTGTTTTATTTTTAGATGAACTTTCCGAGTTTTCTAGCTCAAGTTTAGAATCATTAAGAGAGCCTTTAGATTCTGGTGAGGTTTTTATTTCGAGATCAGGTGGTCACATTCGATATCCTGCTCAGTTTTTGTTATGTGCAACAACAAATCCATGTTCATGTGGTTATTTATTTTCTAAAATAAAATCTTGTCGCTGTAATCCTAAAGAAAGTAGAAAATACTTACAAAAGTTAAGCGGTCCTCTTTTAGATCGATTTTGCCTTCAGGTTTGGATTGATTCTCCCATTGAATCAAATGAGATAGATATTTTTTCAGCTTATTTGATCGAGTTGAATTCTCAAAAGAAGATTAAATTTTTTTCTGAAAATTTTCTTGATATTAAGAAAAAATATAACGACTTAAAAAAACAAAATAAAAAACTTTCGGAAATTGAAAAATACCTTATGATGAATGAAAGATATTGTTCTTTATCTCTAAGAGGTCAAAAAAAGATATATAATATAGCTTTTTCATTTTATTGTTTATTTAATGAAATTGAAATTAACAAACTATTTGTTGAATCTGTTATGAGTTTTAGAGAGTTGGATAAAATGTTCTTGCAAAGAAATATTTTTTGACATATTTTTTAGATAATTCCTATTCCAAATTTAATTTTATTAAACATGATATTAAAAAGAATACCAAAAATTCAAATATATTTTATGTAATATAAAATTATAATTCTATACTGAATTTATAATAAAATTAAATTTATAGATTTTAAAATGTTATAATTTATAATCTCATTTTTTCTTGCAATTGCTTATGAATAATTGTAATGAAAAAAAATTAATATTAATAATGAATTTTTGTAATTAAATATTATATAATTTTGTTTATTTAATATAAAATTTGATAAAAATTTATAACTTTAATTTGTGAATAATTTTAAAAAATAGAAAATTTAAAAAAAACGTGAAATATATAAGTATTTTTGTCTTTTATACCTTAGTGATTAGTGATTTTTTGTAATTAATTATTAACAAAAATTTAAATACTTTCTTGCAACTTTTAATTAATGTTGATAATGTAAAATTAACAATGTCTGCTTTAATAGACGGCATTTTTAAGTTTTAATTATTTTCTTTTAATTTGAAATAAAAAATTTAATAAATGTTACCACTATATGCTTAAATAAACATATAGATTTGTTTTAATAATGAAGCTTATTTTTAGGATATCAGGATGATAATTGAAAAAGAACGAATTGAATCCTTAAAAAGTTACTATATTTTAGATACCTTACCTGAAAAAGATTATGATGAAATAACTTCACTAGCTGCTAAAGCATTTAAGTGTCCTATTTCATATATCAGTTTTTTAGATGAAGAAAGATTATGGATTAAGTCAAGTCATGGAATTCCTAAATTATCATTTGAAAAAGATTTTTCTTTTTGTCAATATACTTTAAATAGTGATGATATTTTTATCGTAAATAATACTTTAAAAGATGAACGTTTTCATGATAATCCTTACGTTATAGGGAATCCTAAAATTCTTTTTTATGCTGCTGTTCCTATTGTTTCTGCTACAGGCTTTAATATTGGTGCTTTATGTATTTTAGATAGAAAAGAGAATCAATTTTCAGATAGTCAACTCATGTATCTTAAATTTTTAGCTAATAAAATATACAAACTTTTAGAACTGCGTAGAAAAAAAATACTTCTTACAAAAGGGAATGAAGATTCAAGATCATTTTCTAAAAATTATTTAAAAAATGATAAGAAATATTCTTATCAAAATAAAATAAGCCATTTTGGAAAAAAAACTTTAGATAAAACAGCAAATCATGAAACGAATAAACAAATGGCGTTCAATTTTGTAACCTCAAATGACATCTCTTCGGATATTCAAATTGTTGAAAATACAAAAAAAATAAATAGTTTTTGTTCGACAATAGAAAAAGAATTTTCAATAACAAAAAAAATAAATTTTTCTAAATATTTTCATACCGATTATAAAGTTGAAAAGGCTCAATTCATTGCTGTAAACGAGCTCATATCTGCTGTGCTAAATTTATACAAAGATAAAATGAGTATATATGAGATTCAGTTAGACATTACTTCAAATATTCCTCCAAATTATAAAATAGAATGCAAGCCTTCTTTAACTATTCAAATTATTTCATGTATCATTCATAATTCAATTGAATCTATAAAATTTAAAAAATTTAAGTGGATTTATTTGGATTTAAAAGAGTCTAGTTATGATTTTGAAATTTCTATTTCGGATAATAGCCAAGCTGCTTTCAATAAATTTAATATGAGCAATCCTGATTTCCAAAATTATGAAATGACAAATGAGAATATAAGTGATTTAAATAATATAAATTTTGAAGGAAAAAATTATTTAAATAAAATTACAAATGCAATTGGTGCACAAGTTTTGTTAGATAAGAGCTGTGAAAATTCAAAAGTCGTTTTTTATCTTCCTAAAAGAAATTATCAATATGATAATTGATCTTCATTTTTTCTTTTGAATATTTAATTATGAAATAAACATTTAAAAATTAAAAAAATGATGAAAATAAAAAAGCCACCTTAAGGTGGCTTTAAAAAAATTTCATTATAAAATTATCTGTCCGAATACATTGCTCGTTTTCTTTCTAACTCTTCTTGCTCTTCTAATTTATTTCCAAATGTAATTTCGGGATCTTCATGTTCTGCTGTTGCATTTTTGAGTTCAAGTTTTGCCTTACGTTCTACCTCTGCTTTGGCTTCCGCAATAAACTTTTCAGCTAAATTAGGCTGTACTTTGTATATCATTTGTAATGAGTCTTGTTTGATAGAAACGATTAAACGGATAAATAATTCAAAAGCTTCGTTTTTATACTCTTGCAAGGGATCTTTTTGAGCATATCCCCTTAAACCAATACCATCTTTTAAATGGTCAATATTAAGGAGGTGATCTTTCCACCAAGAGTCAATCGTTTGGAGCATAACCCAACGCTCTATATCTCTCATTTGTTCGGAGCCAAATAAGTTTTCTTTTTCTTCGTATTCGTTAATAAGTTTTTTTGTAATGAGATCATAAAACTCATCTCTGCCCATTTCCGCTTTATTTCTTTCCTCAATAGAAAAAGGAATTGCTTTGTTAAAATTGCGGAATAAAACTCTTTCAAGCTCTTTATAATCAATTTGAACAAGTTCACCTGGGAGTCCAGATGGCGGAATAAAGTCATCACAAATAGTACGGGCAAATTTTTGAATAGGCTCACCAACTAAAATTTCTTTTACATTTTCTTTACGCAATATTCTCATACGAGCTGCATAAATTGCTTTTCTTTGTTGATTTAATACATCATCATATTGAAGAAGTTGTTTACGAATATCATAATTGAAGCCTTCTACTCGTTTTTGTACTTTACCAATTACATTTGTTAATCTTGGATCATGAATTGCTTCATCACCAACAAACTTTTCCATAATAAATTGATTCGCTTTATTGTTAAAGCGTTTCATAAGTTCGTCTTCCCAAGATAAAAAGAATTTACTCGCTCCAGGGTCACCTTGGCGGCCGGAACGACCTCGAAGCTGATTGTCAATCCGTCGACTTTCGTGGCGTTCTGTACCAATTACATAAAGTCCGCCAAGATCGGCTACTTGCTGACCAAGAATGATATCTGTTCCACGACCTGCCATGTTGGTTGATAAAGTAACACGACCTTTTTGGCCAGCTTCTGCAATAATTCTTGCTTCTTGTTCATGATGTTTCGCGTTTAGTACTTGATGGGGAATATTTTTCTTTTTAAGCAGTTCGGAAAGCAATTCGCTTTTTTCAATGCTGACCGTACCAACAAGAATAGGTTGTCCTGTTTTATGAATTTTATCAATTTCTTCTGCCACAGCATTAAATTTTGTGGCTTGTTTTAAGAATAAAACATCATCGTGATCTTTACGAACCATTTGACGATTTGTAGGGATAACAACAACATTTAATTTATAAATATTGTGAAATTCAACCGCTTCCGTATCAGCCGTACCTGTCATACCAGATAACTTATCATACATACGGAAATAGTTTTGCAGAGTTACTTGGGCTAAAGTTTGGTTTTCTGGTTGAATTTGAACATTTTCTTTTGCTTCTAAAGCCTGGTGAAGTCCATCCGAAAATCTACGGCCATGCATAAGGCGTCCCGTAAACTCATCAACAATAATAATTTGTCCATTTTGAACAATATAATGATCATCTTTTCTAAATAAGACATGAGCTCTTAATGCATTATTACAAGCATGAACAAGTTCATTGTTTTCAGGGTCAAAAAGATTTTCAATATTGAGGCGTTTTTCGACTTTAGAAATACCAGCTTCAGATAAGGCACAAGCTCTTGATTTCTCATCTACCGTGTAGTCAATTTCTTTTCTCAAGCCACGAATCGCATTATTAGAAACAAGATATTTATCAGATGTGGTATCGGAAGGACCACTAATGATTAGTGGTGTTCTTGCTTCATCTATTAAGATTGAGTCCACTTCGTCAACAATAGAATAGTGATGACCTCTTTGAACAAAGTCTTCAAGGCGAACTTTCATATTATCGCGCAAATAATCAAAACCTAATTCATTATTTGTAGCGTAAGTAACATCACAAGCATAGGCTTCTTGACGTTCTTGGTCACTCATTCCTGATAAAATACAACCTGTTGTAAGACCTAAAAAACTATAAAGTTTGCCCATTTCTTCGGACTGTGTCGATGCAAGATATTCGTTTACCGTAACAACATGAACACCTTTTCCAGTTAATGCATTTAAGTAAACAGGAGCTGTTGCGGTTAAAGTTTTACCTTCCCCTGTCCGCATTTCTGCAATTTTGCCTTGGTGTAATACATATCCACCAATAAGCTGTACATCAAAATGTCTTTTTCCTAAGCAGCGTTTACCAGCTTCACGAACAACAGCAAAAGCTTCAGCGAGAAGAGAGTCAATACTTTCCCCTTTTTGGTGCCGGGTTTTAAATTCAGAGGTTTTTGCTTTAAGTTCACTATCAGTCAATGATTGCATCTTTGATTCGAGAGTGTTTATTTTTGTAAGAATAGGTGCAATTTTACGCAATTCTCGATCGTTTTTAGTTCCAAAGAGAGACTTGAGAATATTTAACATGATTCAGAATTTATCCTTTCAAACAAATAAAAAAGCTTAAAACCACCAGCCTTTTAACACACATTTTTCTAGTGTGCCAATTTTGGTGACAGGCTGCCAATTCTTTCCTCTTATTTCAATTTATAACCTTCCGACAAGAGCAAAGTATTAAAAGAGTGAATGAAGCATAGTGGAAGGAATGAAAATGTCTAATACAACCCAAGACATATTTGATGAATTCAATGAAGACAGTCTTGAAAACTACGCTCTTGATTTAGAGCCAAATGGGAGTTTGGCTGATGATAGTAATTTAAATGTCAATCTTACAAAGCAAATAGAGCAAATATTAGATAGCATCACAAGGGTAGGCGGTGAGGTTTGTAAATTACGTGCGGAAATGGATGGTCTATTGGATCAAAATGGGATGCTTGTAGACTCTTTTCATAGATTGAAAGATGTTTTAAATGAAAAAGGATATTTAGATATCGATGATTTTCAATTAGCTTGCGATGTTTTTGATGAGTCTAATATGAAAAGTGTCGGAAGTCAGTTTATTAAAAAAGTCTCACATTAAATAAAGAATTTTTTTAAACCTATTAATAACTCCATCGACTTAAAACATAATTTCGTGTCATTTGATGATTTAAATATATTAAAAAAATGGTGAGAAGAATTAAAAATATAATGTTTCTTTTAGATAAAAAATCTCCGACTGTAAATAATAATGGAAAAATAAAAATAGTATAACGAAATGCATTCATTAAAGAGAAAACTGACGGAGTAATTAATATGCAAAATAAAGAATAGAAAAAAACTGGTTTAGATTTTTTAAATAATAAGAAATTTAAAATGAACAAAATATGAAAATAAATAGATTCATAAATACTAAATCTGCTCAATTCCTTAAATTTTATTATTTCAAAAAATGATTTAAAATAACCTGAAAATGAAAGAGTAAGGCTTGAGAAATGTTTTTGAGCGTCCAAAAAAGCAAAAGGGTTTGAAAAAGAAATATATTGATAAATTAAAAATATAGAATAAAAAGAAAAAGAAATAAGTCCAGATAAAATAAATTTTTTAATTTTATCTGAAATTTTTTCTTGTGAATTTATAATCATCCAAGCGATTGCAATACTTAGAAAGATTCCTTGATTTTTTGTTAAGGCACAAAGTCCAGCCAAAGCTGAAGCTAAAATCCAGTTTTTATTTGTATAGTAAAATGCAAGAAAAGAAAGAAGCAAATACAAAGACTCAGTGTGACTAGAATGAAATATATAAGAAGATGGCGCAAATAAAAAGAAGAAATATCCATATTTTGTTTGTGGAATAAGCCATTTGGGATGGTTTTCACGATTGTTAATTACTTTCAAAATAAATATATTGAAAATAATAAATAAAATAGATGAAAATACAGTGCCTATGAATTGGGCTGGAATTTGGAATGGTAATAAAATTGAAATAACTTTTATAATAAATGGATATAACGGATAAAAAGCAATAGATTTTTCATTGTATCCGTCATTAATAATGGAATTGTACCAAGCAGCATCCCAATTTGATAAGGCATTCTGGTAAGTTAAATCTTTGCTGTGAATTGTTAAAACCCACAATGAAAAGTGATGCAAAAAATATATTATAAGTAATATAATGATGTATTTCTTAAAAGTTTCATTATTATTTTTTTGGAAAAATTCTTTTATATTAATCATAAATCTCCTTAGTTAATTCCAATTAAAGAAATAATTTCTTTTTCAGTTTTAATGTTACTCTTTTTATTTTTGTTTTCATTATAGAAAGTTTTATTTATTTCGGATGGAATTCCTTTTAAAACATGAATTTCTTCTGATAAAAATAAAGCCTCTCTTACATCATGAGTAACTAAAATAGCATATTTGTTTGTTTCTAAAATTTTATTTGCAAGCCATTCTTGTAAAATATATCTTGTATGAGCGTCTAAAGATGCAAAAGGTTCATCTAATAAAACGGCTTGTGTATCTAATACTAAAGCTCTTGCAAAAGAAACTCTTTGAGCCATACCGAGCGAAATTTCATCTGGAAACTTATTTCTATGGTTTTCTAATTGTACAACCTTTAAAGCATTCAGAGCGATTTCTTCTTTTGATTTTTGTTCTTTATTTACTTTTTCATTACTAATCGCAATTATAATATTATTTAAAATGTTTTTCCAGGGTAATAAATGGGGTACTTGAGGAATCATTGAAAATAATTTTTGTTTTATATTCCATTTTTGAAAAGAAAAATCTTGATTTTTAAATTCAATTTGACCTGTAGCACCCGTTTCCATACCCATTAAAACTCTTAAAAAAGTAGATTTTCCACATCCTGAAGCGCCAATTAAGGAGGTTATTTTACCTTCTTTTAAAGTAATATTAATGTTTTTAATAACGGGTTCTTTATTTTGGTAAGAATAATTTTCAACGGATATTTTGATCATTATTTTATGAATTCCTAAAGTTTAGTGTTTCGCTGTTTTCCAAAAAATAATTTTTTTTCTAAGAAAAGAAACAAAAAATGTACTAATTAAACTTATAAAAATAATTACGATAACAGCAGCAATAACTTTATCTGTTCTAAAGGTTGCTTGAGCCCGTAATAAATAAATACCAAGCCCAGATTCACTTCCCATTAATTCTGCTAAAACTGCAGAACCAAAAGAGTAACTAATGCTTATTTTGAGCGCATTAAAAAATCCAGGAAGGGAATAAGGAAAATAAATATGAAAAAAAGCTTTCATTGAGTTTATTTGTAACATTTCAACGATTAAATGGTATTCTTTTTTTGCTTCAATAAGATCATTTTGCATGACCAATGAAATAGGAAAGGAACATGTAAGTACAACCAAAGCAACTTTTGGTGCCATTCCTAATCCTAACCAAATCATAAGAAGTGGCGTAAAAACAAGGTAAGGTATACTTTGGGAAACAATGAGAAGTGGTGATAAAATAGAATGTATTTTTTCAGATTTAAAAGATAAAAAACCTAAAAAAAGACCTAATACAATTGCAAGAAAAACTCCTAATAGCCATTCTGAAACAGTTACAAGGGTGTTTTGAAAAATAATTACCCAGTCTGTTAAAAACACATCTGTCACTTTAGAAGGTAAAGGGATAATATATTCTGGTACCTTAGCTTTTTGTAACGTTAACTCTAAAACAAAAATGAGTAACATTACAAAAAGAACTGGAAAAATCCGTCTAGATATGCGAGACATGTAGTTGCCTTTCATACTGTTGTTCTAAGCTTGAAGCGCAGTAAGACCGCTTTCAGCCAGAGGATTTAATATGTTTCTTAAAAATCTGCAATTAACACGCAATTCCTTAATCACGTTAGTTTTATTGATGTCACAAGCTTCTTTGATTTCTAAATCCTATTCTTTAGATTTAAAAGTGGATCTACCACAAAATAAAGGTAAAGATTCGGTTCTATATTATAATCCAATAGTAAACCAGCAAGCTGATTCCTCTTTTTCCAAAGGAACCTCAGCTAAAGAAGCAGACATTAGCAAAAAAAAGCAAAAAGCTTCTAAGTCTGATCAGGTTGAGAAATCTCTCCCTAAAGAAGAAATTGTACTAGCGGATGATGGAGGGCTTGAAGTCCCACCTGCGCCTAAAGCCATATCTCAAAAGAAAAAAGAAATTGCCCTTGAGGCAAATACCAAAAAAAACAACACAAAATCTCGTAAAATGAGAGAGGATACGGTTGCTCAAGAAGAAGAAAATAGAGACAATGTTCAACTTGTTCGTTCTACAAGCACTTCAAATTCTAAAGATCCTTTTCCTATGTTGCCTTGTATTGAAGACAATGTTGCTTTTTGGGCGCGCGTTTATACGGAAATAGATGTAAATGAAGCCTATTTACATGATAAAAATGACTTATCTAGAATTTATAGCACTTTGTCTCTTCCTACAAATAAGGCACAAAGGTCGCGCTATATTGATAATGAGCGAAAAAAATATATTAACATCATAGATAATTTAGCTGCAAAATTAAAAACTCCCCGTAAAAACTGGACAAAAGAAGAAAAAAGAGTTGCCGCTTTATTTAAAGAGAGTGGCCTAACTTTAAATAATTTAAATGAAGCAAAGTCAAATATGAGAATTCAAACGGGTTTAAAATCTCAGTTTGAAGCAGGAGTTCAAAGAAGTATTAACTACCTTCCTTCTGTTTTTCCAATTGTTAAAAAAAGTGGTCTTCCTATTGATCTTGCCTATTTACCACATGTAGAAAGCAGTTATAACTCTAAGGCTGGTTCAAAGGTGGGGGCTATGGGATTATGGCAAATCATGCCAGGAACTATGCGGATTGTAGAAGGTCATGCTGCGGTTTCAAAAAGAACGGATCCTAAAATTGCAACGACAGCGGCAATGAAAATTTTGAAAAGCGACTTTGATAAAGTTCAAAATTGGCCTTTAACATTAACTGCTTATAATCATGGCGTAAATGGAATGCTCCGGGCTATTGATGAAACAGGGTCTCGTGATCTATGTAAAGTAATTGACCATTACAGTTCCCCTTCGTTTCGTTTTGCTTCAAGCAATTTTTACGCCCAATTTTTAGCAGCTCGAAAAGCGGCTAAACAAAGATATTCGCAATTGGCTAAAAAAGGAAAAGGGGGCTCCAGTGTGGTTCTAAGGCGTACAATTCTAAGCTCACAAGGTGGATCTTTAAAATGAATTTTTTCTCCGACTGGTTTCTTGCTCCTCACTTTTCAATCCTAGTTCAATCTAATGAAGAGTTCAGTAAGGGTAAGGAACAACCAGACGGAGTTTCCATTCAGCTTATTAGTGAGTATTATTATTCTACTCATTCAGAACAATTTCAATTTCCCACCACTTTTTCTGGAACGTTAAAACCTAAAAATTTATATCCTTTAAATCAAGATGGAAAATCTTTTTTTTATATTATTCCAAAAGATGAACCTAAAAAACTTTCTTTTGAATTGCCAGGAAAACCTCATATAATAAGTCATATGGGAGCATTACTTTCGATTTCTTTATTACAGCAAGGTAACAAATTTGATTCACTAAAACAGTTTTATATTTCTTTTTCTGAAGATCTAAAATCATTTATTGAGTTTGAAAAATATGAATTTATATTGGGAATTCTTCAAAAATCGATATCAAATAAGGTTTTTAAAAATTCCAATAAATATAAACAATTTAATATTATATTTGAAAATTCTTTTATGAATAAAGAAGTAGTGAATAAAGCAAACGCAATAAGTGATTCTATGTGTTATACTCGTAGCTTTATAAATATGCCACCAAATATTCTTAATCCAGAATCTTATGAATTATTTTTAAGAACGATTGTTCGAAATGAGTGTGAAAAATCTTCTTCACCAAATCATATTCAAATTGAAATATATGATTATGAAAAATTAAAAAAAGAAAATTGTGGACTTATATGCGCTGTTGGGCAGGGAAGTGAAATAAAACCAAGGCTAATTAAATTAACCTATACTACGACAAAAAATTTATCAAAAACACCGCACGTTTCTTTAGTTGGAAAAGGGATTACGTTTGACACAGGAGGGTATGATATCAAACCCTCTTCGGGAATGCGTATTATGAAAAAAGATATGGGCGGTTCTGCTTCTGCTTTAGGCATTTTTTTTGCTTGTGCTCGTCTCAACTTGCCCATGAGGCTTACCTGTTGGTTACCTTTGGCAGAAAATATGATTTCTGGAAATGCAATGCGTCCAGGAGATGTTTTTAAGGCAAAAAACGGCCTCCAAATTGAAATTGATAACACAGATGCCGAGGGAAGACTTGTACTAGCAGACGCGATTTCTTTGGCTTGTGAGGAGTCTCCTGACTGGCTTATTGATCTAGCGACTCTTACGGGTGCGGCAAGGGTGGGTTTAGGGACTATGGTTGACTCTCTTTTTGGAAATAATAAATTAACAAGTCAGTTACTTTACAATTCAGGCATTGAGAGTGGAGATTGGGTATGGCAAGTACCTTTGCCTAGTGATTATGATGCTTATCTTGATTCCAATGTTTCTGATTTTGTGAATAGTGGCTCTTCTGGTTTTGCGGGCTCCATTACTGCAGCTTTATTTCTTCAAAAATTTGTTACAGTTCCTCAATGGAATCATATTGATACATATATGTGGTGCGATAAGCCAAATGGCTTATGGGCAGAGGGCGGCGGCGCAACGGGAAAATGCGTCAGGCTTGTGACTCGGGCGATTGAGACCTTTATTTCAAAGTAACAAAAACTAATCTAAACTAAAATAACAAATAATATATTTAAAGTAGATTTATTGTTTCATTGGAGGGCTGAAAATTGTCTAATGAACAAAATCCAGAGGCGATTGTAAACATGGTTAGCTTGCATTTACGTGAGTTAATTCATGATGTTAATAATGCGCTTTTTGTTGCTAAAGGATTTCTTGAGGAATTAAATGAAGATACTCAAGGAAAGCGTTATATGGATCCTTCCTTTGATCACGAAAATTTTCAGGATATGGTTTCTAAAATTAATAGAAATATTGAGAAAATTGATACAAATCTTGTTAAGTTAAGAAAGTTCGCTAAAGAAGATATTTTTGATAAAACAGGAGTGCCTAGGCCTTCGTAATTCGATTGGGAAGCTAAATAAAAATCTAGCCGCCGCTCTGTTCGGTGCTCGGCGGCTTGGTCGTCCCTCTGAGGAGGGAATGTGATAGGAAATTATAGAAAGGATAATGCTAAAGGCAAGAGTTCAAAAGGAAAGGATATTTTTTTTAAGGAAGGACAAAAATAATACCCGAACGACATCATTTTTGGGTTACCCCATTAGGTTTCCTAACGGGATAGATAGCATGCCTTATGGTTAACTGCAACATAAAAATCATTTCTTTTTATAATTTATCAGAATGAAATCATTTAATTTTATAAAAATCATATAATTACAAATATTTCGAGAATCGTTTGGTGATTTATGTCAATTTAATTCATGCTTAATGATATTGTCATGAAGAGAAATCCATAACTCATTTTGAATCACGCATTCTTAACATACCATCCCTAGCATTTTGAGCATCTGTGCTTTGTGGCGAAAGCGTAATTACTTCTTGATATATTTGAGCGGCCTTCGATTTGCTGTTTAATTTTTCGTAGGTTTCTGCTTCTAAGAGTTTAGCATGTGCTAGATCAGGAGTATTTGGGAACTTAATATAAAATGTTCTTAGTTCATTAAATACATTATTATATTCTCCTAAACGAAGCCATGCTTCACTAGAAAGTAACAATGATTTTCCTTTATCATCATAATTAGGATAATTCTTTTTTACATTATTTAATGAAATGATCGCTTCTCCATAATGGGCTTGTCTTAATTTAATTTCTGCATCCGCAATTAATTGAGCCGGACCTATTGGCTCATTTGAATTCATCATTGCGCTTTCTAAAGGAATTAATGAAGAATCTTTTTTTTCTGTGTATATATCTCTGCTTTCTGTCATATCAGGTAACATAGAAACTCCTAAAGAACTAGGAGGTTGTTTTTCTAATGATGCTTGATCTTCAAAAATACCGGATCTTAAACCACGTTTTAAAATATCAATTTCTTTTTTATTTGTTGATAATTGTTCATTTAAACTATTTACATCATTTCTTAATAATGAAATTATTTTTTTAGAAACAATATTATCTTGACTTAAATCATTCACTAAAAAATTTAATTTTTTTACTTGTCCTTCAAGTTCGGTAATTCTTATTTCATGGTTTTTATCCTTAGTTTCTAAATAATCTATCTTACTAACGGTCTCATTTTTTTGAATTTCGATAACTGCTTTGTTTTCTGCTTGATTTTTATCTTCCATCACTTCATTTTGTGGAGTCATACATGAAGTAATAAAAATAGTGCAAAATAAAATGGGAAAATATTTAAAATATTTTTGCATAATCAATCCTAATTAAATTATTTTATAAAAAAATCATAATTTACGAAAGGAAAAAATATATATAATATAATAATATTCTTTATTTTAAAAAGATGGGATGAATTTATTGCATTCTCTATTGGAACTTTAACTTATTTTGATCTATCTAATAAAAGTTCTATTTGTGATAATAGCATTTTTTGATAATAGATAGAATTTATATTATTATTAATAATATGAGTATTTTCAAATAAGGATTGCAATAATAATTTTGCTTTGTCTGTATAGCTTGCAGCAAGTTTTTCCGCTTTTTCAAATCCAAGTAATTTAACCGCTGTAAACTTATTTTGAGCTTCATCCTTGCCCGAAGTTTTTCCTAATTGTTCGCTTGATTTTGTGGCATCAAGAATGTCGTCTATAATTTGAAAAGAGAGGCCAATCAATTCACCCGCTTCTTTTATGACATTATTCAATTCAAATAATTTACTTTCCGGAATTTCATTTTTAAAATGATCGGCCCCACAAAGAAATCCTAAAGAGAGGGCTGTGCCAAGCAGTTTGCCCGTTTTGTTTCTATGAACAATTTCCATTTGTCCCCAGGTAACCTCATTGGAGTTTGTAAAAGAGATATCAAGCCATTGGCCTAAAATCATACCTCGAACTCCCGAGCCTTCGCTTAATTCATTTATCAAAAAAGAAAGATATTTCGGTCTATTAAGTTTTGTTTGAGCTATTATTTTAAAGGATTCTGTCAAAAGAGCATCTCCAATTAATAGCCCCTTCGCCTCGCCATAAATTTTATGGGTCGTAGGCAATCCCCGTCTTAAATCATCGTTATCCATGCATGGCAAATCATCATGAACAAGCGAATAAGTATGAATTTTTTCAACGGCTAAAGCAGAATTTCTTGCCGTCTCAATGCCTGCTTCGCCACTAAAAGCTCCTGCGCAAATTAATGTAAGTAGAGGGCGCACCCTTTTTCCACCCGCGTTTAAGGGGTGTTTGTAAGCATTTGATATTTCAGTAAAATAAGATATATCCTGATTTTTTGCTACTATATTAATCAAACAAGATTCAATATCTGAATTTATCATTTGTAAAAAAAATGGAATATTTTTATGCTGTTCAGACATATTGTCGCCTTTTTCGTTAAATAAAGATAGAAATCTTTCAAAAGCAATTTCGTTTAACATATAGTTACAGAAACTGCTTGCAAAAAAATGAATTTGTTTGTACGTTCTGCGCCACTGCGTTTTTTTAGCGCGTGTAAGCAAAAAGAATCTAGGAGTTAACTAAATGCGCGATATTATTAAACTTATCTGTAGTGGTGATGGAAAGATCTCTTGTTCTGGGAACAATCTTTACTCAACTACAAAAAATAAAAAAGCTTCCACAAAAAAGCTTGAACTCAAAAAGTACTGCAAGTACTGCCGTAAGCACACTCTTCACAGAGAAAGCAAATAATTCATATTGCTTTCTAAAAAGCCACTCAAATTATTTTATAGTTTGAGTGGCTTTTTTTATTTTAAGAATTCAAAAAATGATTTATTCAAAAAATAGATTCATTTTAAATTTTTAATAAGTATTCATTAAACTTTGTATAAGTTACGTTATATTAAAAAAAATTATTTAAATAAAGAAACACTCTTCTTTAAAAAGTATAAATTAAAATTAAATTTAAAGCTAAAATAAAAAAAATTATATTTTATATTTTGTTACAAAATAAAAATTTGGCATGTTAATTGCTTTATTTTTTTCTGAAAGGGTATTGAAATATATTATTTAAATAAATTATTTTAAATAAAGTAATAACTTCAAAATATAATAGATGATTTGAGTAATGAAGGAATTATTATGTCGACGAATTTAAGTTATATTAGCAATGAAGGTTTTATTCGATTAGAAAAGGTATATTCATTATTAAATAAAGAAGGTTTAATTAGTAAAAGTAACCTTAAAAGTATAAACAACGAAAATTTTGCTACTTTTTTTGGAATAACAGAAGAGTTAAATTATCCCTTATGGGGACTCTGTTTATATAAACGAAATATTATGGATGGTATTGATCAACTTAATAGAAAAAAAGATGTTCTTATTCAAAATATAATAGAAAAATGCCAACTTGAAAACACGAAAGGCGATTTTAATGCAATTTTTAAAGATTGTGCACGTGAAATTGAGCAATACTTAAATAAAAGAAATCATTGGTATTTGAAAGTTTCGAAAGATAGGTTGTTGTTTTTAGATAAATTATTTTTGATTATTGAAACTTTATCAGAATTCAAAGATGAAGAACAAAAAGTAATTCTTTTTTCTAAATTAGTAAAAGCCTTAAACGATATTCAGGCATATGGAATATGGACCGGTCACGATTGGGGACAGACTTCGATCAATCATGTATTAAAGAAAATTTCTGATGATCTTTCTTTGGCAACTGTTTCTTTAGTTGTTAATTTGAAAACACAAATGTCATCTATAAATCTTGAAAAATTAAATGAAAAATTAGTCCATTTGATTGGTACATTTAAATCCGTTTTAAATAATTCAATTCTTCCAAGGAATAATAAAGGAAAAATATTATGTGAAAAAATTGAAAATTTAAGAAGTAATCGGAAAAATTTTAATATCATTAGACTGTTTAAAAGAGTTGTTGAAGAAAAAAATAAAAAAGTAGTTTTCTTTAGGCTTGAATTGAGAAATTATCATGATAAAACTGTAGAAAATATTTTATTTGACACTGAGTTCATTCCTATTAAAAATGAAAAAAACTTGCAAATTATTTTAGCAGAGCAGAATAAATATATTGATTACATATCTTCATTAGTATTGAATTACTTTAAGAGTTTAATGTGGTTTTTAAATCATGCACAATATTTGAAGAATATAAGTGATTACGCATTTGATAAAGCAATTCAAGGGAAACTTAAAAATGATTTTATAGATGAAAATCTTGTGAGACAAAATACCACCTCACTTTTGCAATTAAAATCGGCAAAAAAAAGTACAAATCCTTTTGGAAGCAGCGAATCTCTCGTTTCAATACAAGACGATTCAAGAAGCTTATTAAATTCTTCAAACTTATCTTTGAGTCCTTCCCTGGGTTCTATTTCATCGAAAAAAAGTCTGTCTTTAAGAATGTTACAAATTGAGGCAAACCGAACGCCCGCTCCCACGACCCCCCAAAAAACCAAAGGCACTAAAAAGTCAGAAACTTGCTTAAATAATTTTAAAAAATTACGAAATTCATTTTATAAAAAAGTTTCTCATAAGAAAGAACAATTTAGTGAAGTTAATGTACCAAATGCTTCCACGATCAATGTTGTTGCAAATCCTAAAATGGAGGAAATAAAAGAAGAACTTTGTACAGAAGCCATTTGTTATTCTGATTTTTATAATAATGAATTTAATTCTGATTTTAAAAATGAAATAGAGAAAGTAAATTTTGAAAAAATTGAAGATTTTTCTCATTGGAGTAAAGATTTATCTTATTTTAAAAATATTACATTAAATCAGTCGATTTATCTTGGAATTCAGAATAAAACAGATATTAATATATTAAATACTTCAATTCAAGAATTAATAAAAGAAATAGATTTATTTAAAGAATCTCTTAAAAAAACAAATTCAAAAGCAATAGCAAGATTTCAATTTATTCCTTTGAAAGATCTTTCAGAAAGTGTCCTCCCAATAAGTGATTTTTACAAAGCATAAATCCAGAATTAAATCTCCTTTTGAGGAGGAGATTTAAATGGAG
>NZ_JBIPMD010000210.1:0-5587 GCF_044369315.1 Silvanigrella sp. | reverse complement strand
AACAAAACCCAAAAGATTGGTTGCCTTGGAATTATCTCGATACCATCAACAAAATCAAAAACCACTCTCTATAAAAAATTTACTAGCATTCATTTTGTTTGTAAAATGCACTTATTGGTAGGACACACCGCGCCACATTTTCTCTAAATGTGGTACCGCGCCACATTTTTGTTTTTTACAAAATTCCAAATTCCATTAATGCTTCTTCGATTAATTTAATTTCAATATCTGAATAATTTTTAGTTTTAACATATTCTTTAAATTTATTCTTATTTTTCAAATATTTAACTTCAGTATTTGAGTTTTTTCTTTGAATGATTCCACATAAAATCTTTAATTCATTCAAAACTTCATCATCAGTAAGCTTCCTACTTGCTATATTTAGTAATGATTTTTGTGTTACTTTATCATAATTATCAATAATTAATTTATGAATATCTTCATTCCAATTAGAAATTTTTAATAATCTCAACACAGTTGTTCTATCTTTACCTATTAATTTAGCCAATTTCTCTTGTGTAAATGCTTTTTCATATAAAACATTTAAAGATTTAGCTATAGCAATTATTTTCCAGTTTTTCCTAGCTGTATTTGCAATTAATGATGTTAATTGATTTAATTCATCTCTTTCAAGAATTTTAACCTCACAAGAAACACTTTCATTGCCAAGTCTTTTTAAAGCAACAATTCTTCTATGACCTTCAAGTGGAAAAATAGAATTTTCATCAATTGTAATTATTGGTTTGTGTATTAGTCCTATCTCATTTATTGATTCAGTTAATTGTATAAAATCTGGATCATTTTCATTTATTTCTTCGTCACGTTTATTTTTACTTAAATCAATTAATGAAATCGGAATTGTAATAATAGATCCATTTTTCATTGACTTAATTTTATTAATTGCATTTTTTTGTCTTGTTTTAGTCAGTTCAGCTGCATCTGGTTCAGCTTCAATATTGTTTATTTGAATTGCACGAATCGTTTCAGCTGTTTCTTCAATTCTACTACTATTTAAACTCATAGAATGGCCTCTTCTATTTCATGAACTTCAACTTCAAAAATTTTATCTAACTCCTCAGGCATCTCATTAATTATAGGAGTGCTTTGTCTACGCCCCTGACGCATTCCTCTCAATTCTGGCAATAATTCTCTTGCTAATTCAAGATAAGCTTGAGTAACAGGAAGTCTTGGATGAAGTGTAATTAATGATTTTTGAGCACTACTACTACTGGAAATAGCATTACTTTCTGGAATAACTGTTTTTAATAATGTTATTTTAACTTCTTCCATATATTTTTGGAGGTACTCATAAAATTTTCTATGAGTAGCATTTTTAGTATTGTATTTTGTAATTACAATTCCAAGCAAAAATAATGGTGGATTTAAAGATTTTTTAATTAAAGAAACTTCTTCTAACATATATTGTAAACCATCAAATGGATCTGCCTCTGCAAAAACAGGTACTAAATAATAATGGGCTGCTGTCATAGACATTTGAAAAAGAAGATCCAAAGATGGATGCGTATCAATTATTACAACCTCATATTCTTTTAATTTTTCACAATCTAGCCAATTTTTTAGTATATTGTGAGAACCTGGCTCTAGAATTTTTTCTCTAGACAATTTAGAAAGCCCCATATCACCAGCAATTACATCAAGAAAATCATCAGAAGTCTTTAAAATTACTTCTTCAAGAGGCAAATCAGATCTTAAAGCACTACTTAAATTTCTAAACTTAGATGATTTTTTTAAACCTAGGTTAGAAGTTGCATTACCTTGATAATCACAATCTATGAGTAACGTTTTTCTTTTTAAAAATGCATATCCAGAAGCTAAATTAACAGAAGTAGCCGTTTTTCCTACGCCGCCTTTTTGATTGGCAACTGCAATAATACTAGTCTTCATATAATCCAACCTAAACAATTATTAATTTAAAACACAATTAAAATCAAAATATCAACTTTCAACTCAAACGTTGAAGTTACTTTTTAAGAATACACTGAAAAATTTTTACTGCAATCTAAGGCAAATTTAAAAATTCTAATTTTTTTGACTATATTTATCTGATAAAATTATGCTATGAATTTAATCAATTTTTGCGAAGAAAAAAGTAACAACCTTTCTCTAAGCGGATTCATGCTCATAAGTCAGGATAAGCTCTATTATCCTGCTAATCTTGAATTCAATGTACTTAACCTTATTAACTCATTCCAATCCTTTGTGAACTTATTATAATAGATCAAATTTATCAGATAAGAGCGCTACCAACACTCCAATAAGTGCGTGCCGTAATAATTAGACGATATGTATAAGAACTTTATTTATTAACCAGTTATATGCTATATTTGAGTCATAGTTCACACCAGGTACAAGAAGAGGGAAAATATCATTTAAAAAATTTTTATCCTTAGATTTTTGTAATAAATTTTCTTCAAAATCCTTACGTGAAATTTTTAACCCTTCTTTTTGAATATAATAAGAAAATATTTTTGCAACTTCGACATAATCAATTTGTTTTTCTTGAGATAAGGCCCAAAAATCAAACAAATCTCGACCTTTTTTTCTCTGATAAAGAGCGCGTAATTTTGTTCCAAGAATCTCTTCAATTGTATATGATATGATTGTACATTCACCTGAAAACCAATTGCTATTAACAGAAAATTTATGCTTGGTCAGTGGATTGAAAGATTGATGTTCTCTTGTATTCATTTCAACTTTCAACTTTAATGGAGTATTATCTGTTGCAATAAATCGATAAGTTAACGTTGTTAGCCCTTCTCCTATTTTTCTTTTCGGAAAACCTAATATTGGATCTATTTTAGAGCGAATAGCATCAATTATTGGTCCATTGTCTCCAGATTTAATTTGAACAAGATCGATATCCTCAGAAAAACGAATATACTTTTTTAAGAACAGCTTATTTAAAGCTGTACCACCTCTCAATGCAATATTATTCATTAAATACTCGTGAGAAAATATTTCAACAAGAGCTTGAGAAAGAATTAAATCATGTTCAACAAAAGCATCTGAAACCCATGGTGCTTGTGATGATCTCCATTGTTGAATATAAGCTTGTGAAATCATATATCAGACTCTATTTTGTCGTTCATATAAACCTTCCATATTGGATGTAATTTTTCTTTATGCAATTGCTCTTTAGAATGAGGAACAGTTAAATTTAAAGGTATAGAGTGTAGATTATGGAAACAATTTGCATTTTGAATAACGTTAGTTAATCTTTTTTGCCCAATTATTTCAAAAATTACCCCAAGTCGCTGTAATACAGCAATTTCAGCATTCATTTGTATTATTGTTTTTGCCAACTCTTCAGTTTCAATTTGCTCTGCAAGTTCTGTTAATACTGTTGCAACGGCAGACGGCCCACCTAATCTATTCATATAACGCACAAGATCAATTGCGGTTGCTGATGGTGTACTTACTAATACATTTCCTGTTGGCACATTCCATTTTCTACATGGCACTTCAACAATATTTTTTCTATAAAAAAATTGAAATCGTACAGATCCAACAATTAAATTATTTTTTTGTAATTTTTTGTTCATTATTACTTCGGTTTCTTGAACGGCTTGGTGTGCTGCACCATAAATTGCAGCAGCACTCAAATTCCCTATGTAATAATTTATATTTAATGCTTTCATCCATTCATGAATGAACCACATTCCTGGAGGAGAACCTAATTTTTGATACTGGACCGGAATTATAACGTAAAAGCCTTTAGAAGGACTAATAATTCTTCGTTTTTTTGCTAAACGCCATAATGAGACCTGTAAAGCACGTTTAGAGGCACCAATTTTTTCCAACTCTGAAAAAGTAAATGAACTAATTCCTTGCTCTTCCAATGAAGAAAGGTAATCACTCAGATGTTTTAATTGGGTTGAACTTTGTTTAGTTAGGTTCATAGTTCTTCCTCCATTCATATTAGATTTATCACATATTTTGTGATAAATCTAATATGAATGGAGGAATTTTTGTAAATATTTTTAATTTTCCGATGCTGAATTATATAAATTATTGATTTTAAATATAAAAAATATTTACAAATTGTAACATACTGAAAACAAAAGAGTAATATGCTTATCTAAAATTCTGGTGCTTAATCTAAAATGAATAAATTTTAACGCCCTAGCTACAAAAGGAAGGTAAAAAAAGAATGCGAGAGAAACATGAATTTGAGATGCTTTCACTCATTCTTCAAAAATCCCCAATTAGCCGGATAAGTTCTCTTATCCTGCCAAACCTTAAAAATCCTGTTACTGTAATTGAGAACGCTAAATTGCGCCTTTTTTCATTTCGTCTTTGTGCCAACTAGAAAAGTGAAAGTAAGGATGAAACACTGCTGTTGTTAGTACCCCATTGGGAGAGGGTCAAAAATTGGCAGGATAATTTTTTAAGGGGAAAGGAAGCCTATGGAACTCAAAAATGTATTGGAGTTATTTACAAAGAGCCTCGAAGAAAAAGGAGCCTCATTCCATACGATAAAAGCTTACAAGTTAGACCTTGCTGATTACTTGCGGCACTTAAAAGAGATTGAAGTCTCAGGGCAGAATGTGGAAACGACCCTATATAGTTTGCTTGTCGATGCCACAAGCATTGAACTGAAAAGCTATAAGGAATATTTAGGCCAATCCTCTCCTGCTACCATCCAAAGAAAATTCATTACCCTTCGAAGGTTTTTATCCTGGGCCTTAAAAGAAGGTCTTAGAAAAAACTCTATTCCAGACGCGCCAAACCTTCCCACTTCACAATCCCTTGCTCCACGCTGGATAATGAAAAAAGATCTCAATGCCCTTTTTAGGTTTGTTGAAAAACAAGGCCGCATTCGAAATGAAGCCCTTGTTCTTTTATTGTTTCACACAGGAATCCGCGTTTCAGAACTTGTTTCTTTAACTTGGGGAGATATTCATTTAACACGTTATGAAGGGCTTCTTACCGTTCAAAAAGGCAAAGGACAAAAAAAAAGATTTATTCCATTAAATGCCACAGCAAGAAATGTTCTTTTAAAGTTAAAAAAACATTCTATAAAAAAAGAGGAAAAGGATTTTCTTTTTTACGGAAAAAGGGGTCCTCTTCGTGAAAATGGAGTCTTAAAATTATTTTATTCCTTTTCCCATCAGCTTAAAATTCCTGTAACTCCACACTCCTTAAGGCACACTTTTTGTAAAACACTTCTCGATAATAAAGAATCCATTGAAAAAGTCTCAACCCTTGCTGGGCATTCTTCTTTAACCACCACTCAAAAATACGTTACTCCTTCTCTCCATGATCTCAGTAAAGCTGTTTTTAGTTTGGATGATTGAAAAATATTTTAAGAACCAGGAAAAAGATTCTGTTTAATCTGTAACTGGTAACTTATTTAGAAACTCTAATAATAAATTTTTAAGTCTAAATGGATTACTAACTAATTCAAACAATAAGAGCCTTACATTTAATTTTAAAGAAAACTTGATCTTCCCCCAATTTTATAGACACAATTAACCGACCTTTTTCATTGGTCTAGTTATTTCAAATATAACTGGAGACAGATATCCATTCGACGAATGCTTTCTAACACGATTGTAGTAAACTT
>NZ_JBIPMD010000221.1:0-5260 GCF_044369315.1 Silvanigrella sp. | reverse complement strand
AAAAAAATATTTCGACTCAAAATGAGTAATTACATAATAAAACCTAAACTTTCCGAGTTTGCATACAAAATTAAAACAGAGAGTAAGTTTAACATATCTATTTCGATTATTCATTCATATAGCGCAAAATTATTTGGAATATTATTATTAATTTTTCTTATAGGATTTACAATTGATATTGTTTTAATTTTTGGTAACAAATAGAACACTAAGTTTTAGGATTAAATGAAATAATTTAATATATAACCGCGGTATAAAATACTTTAATTCTGCTAATTAAGTTTCAGAACATTTAAAAAATTGGTTTTAAGATTATATTCATTATGCTCCACAATCTGAAATTGCAATCATAATTTCACAAGCGTCCACCTAATTGGAATCTTAAGCAAATTATATAAATAAAATAGATATCCAAAATAAAAAATATAAAAAAATAATTATATATATAAACTTATTTCTTTTAGATTTAAACAATAAATAAAAACTAATTGGTATTAAAAAAGTCCAAAAAATAAACTCAATATTATTAGAAAATCTATTTTCTAATAAAAAAGCTTTTCTATCATTTCTTAACTCAAAATATCTTACAGTTAAGTAAAATATAATATAAAATAAAAAATTAAAGAACAATAAAGCAAATAATTTAAATGCTATTTTTATAATATGTTAGCCACTCCAAATGCTAAAATCCAAAAGCAAACTTCGTTTGAAAGTTTAAATTTATTTTAATCATTATGCAAGTTATTCAGCATTTTATTCGGATAAAAGAAAGCATTTTTTTAATATTTTTATTTTATAATTTTAAAAATATTCTTTATAGAATAAATTATTTAATTATTTAGATTGGAAGTATATATTTGTTTATTTTTTCAATTTCATCTTCACCCGCGTAATAGTTTATACTAATTTTATTGTGAGTTATTTTAACTTTATCTATTGCAGTATAAATCGATAGTGACTTCGAGAAATCAAGATCTATAATGATTTTTTTATCAGAAAAAATATTTGAAACTTCAATTTTCTCATTATCATTAATATACGCTACTTTTTTTGAGATAGGATCTACTGCAATTACAATATAATATGATTTTTTTGATTCTAATTTATTTTTAAAATCAATAAATGTTGAATAATTACATGGAGATCCGCAGCTAAGTAATAGTTGCGCTAAATCCTTACTTAACCAATTAATATGAATCTTACTTCTTTCATAATCTTTTAAAATAATTTTATTTTTTCCATCAATTTTTGCAACAACATTACAACTATCTTCTTTCTTGCAAATAATTTTTAAATTATCATTTGCAAATGAAAAAACAGAAATATAAATCCCAAGAACAAATATTAAAAATCTAAAAAACATGTATACTCCTCTATAAATAATAAATCATTTTTTTTAGTTAATTATTATATTGACTATTTCAATAATATAGTATTAATAAAATTTTAAGCATCCCCCTTCTTTCTTATAAAATTAAAATTCTTTACCGCCACTATAAGCAAATAAAAAATTGGAAAAAACATTACTGATAAACTAATATATATATGTAAATTATTATCAATAGTATGTCTTTCATTCATTAAAGATTTCGAAAATTCTACAAATAGAATCAAATAATTAATAAAAACTGATAAAATAATAACAACAATATTGTAAAAGAATATTTTAAATTTTTTTATCAAAAAATAATCGAAATAATTTAAGTATATTTTACTTTCAATTAAAGACAATATCACATTTAATAAAACTACAATAATTAATAAAACTTCGATAATATTAAAATAACTAATATTTAAAAAAAAGAAGTAGAATTTTAAACTAAATAAATATAAAAATATTAACATTATATAGAATAAATATTTATTAGTTTTATTTAATATTCTCTTATTTTTAAACATTTTAATCCTCATAAACAGGTAAAGTTCTAGTTCTTCTAAAAGCACATTGTCTATTTATTTCTCTTTCTTTATATGATATGCCTTTTTAATAGTCATTAATTACTCTAAATCACCAGGTGAATTAAAAGCGCAAGCATGTGTTCCAGTCTGTGGTAAAATTATTTTTGAAAGAATTCCTACTAATGAATTACCACAAAGATATATTATAGGCCTATTCAAATAATTTTTTCTTGATAATACTTGTGCGTAAAATCCTGTTTTTTCAAACAAACCATATTCATTCGTCTTATTTTTAAGATTAAAATGATTTGAAAAAAATTTACGTTCTTTATCTTCCTTTAGGTTATAATAAAGGTTAATAGAAAGTTTTGCAAAATCAAGAACGCTTGGGCCCCTAACACTAAGTGATTGTTTCATTGTATATTTCCAAAAAAATAGTTTGCTTGTTCAAAAATTAATATATTCCTGAAGCCCAAAAATAGATATTAACGAATTTTTATTAAATTAAAAAAATTTTGTTTAAATTATTTTTACACAATTTATATTTTTAAAATAATATTTACATATTTTTTAGGTAAATATTTATTCTATAAAAAATCAAAATTCTGTTCCTTGCCTAATCTAGTTCTTTTAATCTAAAAAATTCATTTAATTCTGTTTAAAATTTTCAGAGTAAATCAAATAACAAATTTTACTTTACTACTTCACTTTTAGTTAATTCAAATTCAAACACGTTATTCATATCTGGAAATCTACCTTCATATTTATATTTAATTGGAAACCCTGCTGAAATTTGTCTATAATTAAATTTTACCGTTTCTGCATCACGAATATTCTTTGAACCAAATAATTCATATGTTGGAAAATAATATTTATTTTTTATTTTTCTCATATGAGTACAATATAAAAATAAGCCATTTAAATAATAGGGTTTAGGTTTTAAAAAATTTTTAATGAATATAATTTGCGGGAATCTTGAACCTTTAAATGTAGTTTGAATACAAATAGATTTATTATTTTTATAAATAAATGCTTGACGCCAATTAATATTATCTTTCTTGTATCTACCTATTCCTGGAAGATTACGAATATTAAACTTTTTATTATTTATTATGATTGCATTTTTATAACCAATAATTTTCAAATTTTTATCTTTGAATTTAGAATAAAAATTCATATCATCACCAGGGTCTTTTAAATATATACCACTGTCTATAATAACTTCAAAATTATTAGATTTCTCAAAATATGAGTAATTTTCTAAAATGTCATCATAACGGTAAATACTTTTTGCAAATATATTACTTTTAAGGACTAATAAAGCAATAATTAATATAATTTTCTTAATAATCATTAGCGTGCTTCTTGTGTTAATATTATATAAACAGCAATATAACTTTATCTAATTATTTTGGCTTATATAAGGTTTGAAATATTATTTTAATTATAAATAACATTTATATAAATTAAAAATATATATTAAAATAATATTTATTTATTTCAACTTTTATTTCTAATAAATCGACTCATGAACCATTGCTTCTTATTTAATTTAGAAGATTTTTCCCCTCTTTAAAAATTTATTTTAAAATTATCAAAATGTATTTTTTATAAATATATTCTAATCAAATGAAAATTAGCAATTTAATTTTCTAAGTCACTAATATTTACTTCAGTTGTTTTAGAAACGTATGATTCACCTGATATATAGTTTATTTTTACCAAATTTTTATTAATAAATTCAACTTCAGATATAGCTGTAAATATAGATGCAGTTGGAGAAAAATCTAATTTAACTATTTTAGTTTTACCTTTAAAAATCTTTGAAATTTCTAATTCATTTTTATCATTAACATATGCCACAATCTTTAATTTTGGATCAGTTGAAATAACTAAAGGATAATTTTTAGATATTTTATTTTCCTCAAAATCAATATAAGTTGAATTGGAGCAAGGTGAGCCGCAATTTAAATGCAAACTCGCCAAATCTTTAGTTAACCAAATTATATTAGCTTTATTTTTATCATATATTTCTGTAATTTTTTGTAATTTTCCATTAAGCTTTGCTACTGCAAAACATTTTTGTTTATCGCATTTGATTTCGAAATAATTATTTTTCTCAATAGAAAAAGCACAAAAACTAGTAGAAATAAATAAATTTAAAGCAATAAATTTTATCATATATTATCCTTTTATAAATTATATTTAAAAAGTTATCTTTAACTAAACGACACTAAATTTCATTTTCATAATTTTATTGAAATTCCTTTTCGGATTATATCTAGAATAAAATAGCTGTAAGCTTTTATAATTGAATTCAACATTAAATTAATCTACATATTTTTCTCCGTATATAAATAACAAATCGTTGATAATATATCTTCATAAATGCTAATATTATTACAATAAAAATAAATATTTTTCAGTAATAAAGTATGTAATAATATTGGCTTTATCAAATACATGTTTAATTACATAACAAATTTTACTCTACAACTTGACTTTTAGTTAATTCAAATTCATAAACGTTAAAAATATCTGGAAATTTACCTTCATATTTATATTTAATTGGAAAACGTGGAGAAATTTGTCTATAATTAAATTTTACCGTTTCTGCATCATGATTATACTTTGAACCAAATATCTCATAGCTTGGTAAATAAAATTTGTTTTCTATCTTTCTCATATAAGAACAATCTAAAAATAAACCGCTAAAATAATATGGATTAGGCTTTAAATAATTTTCAATAAATATAATTTGCGCATATCTTTGAACGGTGCTATTTGCGCCTCTAAATGTAGTTTGAATACAAACAGATTTTTTATTTTTATAAATAAATACTCTACGCCAATCAATATTATCTTTCCTGTATTTTCCTATTCCTGGTAGAGAGCTAATATTAAACTTTTTATTATTTATTATGATTACATTACTGTTACCAATAAATTCTAAATTTTTATTTTTGAAATAAGCGGAAAGAAATGAATCGTCATCAGGATCTTTTAGATATTTATCTTCATCAATAAAAATATCAAAACTATTCCATTTATCAAAATATGAGTAATTAGATAAAATATCTTCATATCTGTAAATATTTTTTGAAAATGCATGGTTTTTAATTAGAATTAAAAAAGATATTAGTAAAGTTATTTTTTTCATAGAGATTTTCAGACCTATTCTTCTAAATAAGCATATGGAGGAAATTTTTTATATAAGGATATTCCTTTTTTATTAGTATTTGGATCATTAAATGATCCTGGAAATTCTAATTTATAATTTGCAGATGATTTTGGCAAAGTAAATTTACCATTTTCGTAAATAAAATCGTTACCATTTTTCATTGATATAATTAACTTATTA
>NZ_JBIPMD010000209.1:0-5688 GCF_044369315.1 Silvanigrella sp. | reverse complement strand
TATATATCTTAGATCACTTTTAAGAACATCTTTTATTTGAATTTTTATTTTTATTTTTTCTGTATGAAATAATAAGCCTTGGACCAAGGAAATATTATATTTACGTAAAAGATCAATTGCAGATATTTCTTTAAATTTAAAAACCTTATTATAATTAGGTAAATCAGAATATATTTTATCTTGAATTTTTTGAAATGAAATTTGAGATAAATTTGAGATCTCAGTTTTATAATCTTCTAAATTTAGGCTTTTATCAGACTGAAAATATAAATTTGATTCTTTAAATATAAAATTTCTAAAATCAGAAATATCAGAATTTTCGTTTGAATCAAATTCGAGTCTGTCATTTAATAGTTTTATCAATCCATTTTTAATTTTAATATCTATATCTATGACAGAAGAAATACTTTTAACTTCTTCTTCTAAAACAATTTTTGAATTACCAATTGAATTATTATATATTTCTATAATATTTTGACAAAATAAATTCAATTCTTCATCATGAATATTTATAAATATAGGCTTTATATTTCCTTTATATTTTTTATAATTAAGGAGTTCTTTTTTGGTAAGCACTATGCATTTTCCTTCTTTGATTGACAAAATACTCGCCTGTTCCAGCTGAAATTAATTCATACAAATAAGCTTTTTTACCTTCTTTTGCCCTTAAAATTCTCCCGAGTCTTTGAACATGCTCTCTTACAGCTCCACTACCTGATACAATAATTGCAACATTTGCATCAGGTACATCAACTCCTTCATTCAAAACTTTAGAAGTAACTAAAATACAAAATTTTCCTTCTCGAAAAGAATTTAAAAAGTATTCTCTCTCTTTTACTTTTGTATGATGAGTGATTACGGGTAATAAGAACTTTCTACCAATATTATAAGCGGTTTCATTGTCTTGAGTAAAAATTATGATTTTATCATATCTATGTTTTGTTATGAGTAACCAAACTTCATTAAATTTATTTTCTGTTGTTAATGATATTTTTTTTTGTTTCATATAGGCATTAAAGGCTATTTTACCTTCTTCTGATTTACAGGACAATCTTAAAAAATCTTGCCAAGCATTCGGGAAACTAAAATTGATATTATTTTTTTTCAAAAATTGTAAATAAATTTTTCTTGCTTCATCATAAATAAATTTTTCATTTAAAGACATTTCAACTTCAATTGTTATAATTTCATATGGAGATAATGTAATTCCTTCTAAACTTTTAATATCAATTTGATAACAAAGAGGCCCACATAATTCATACATTTTCTTTTCTCTACCATCACTCCGCTCAGGAGTCGCTGTTAACCCTAATCTAAATGGAGCTATTGAACATATTGCTGTATATTGCATTTGTTCACTTGGTAAGTGATGACATTCATCAAAAATTAAAAAACCAAATTTGTTACCTTTTTGTGTGACATGAATTAAAGCAGAATCATATGTAGCTACTGTAATATCTTCAATAATATTATAACCACCACCTAATAAACCAATTGGTCTATTGAAATATTTTTTTAAGACTTCAAACCATTGTGTCATTAAATCTATTGTAGGCACATGAATTAATGTTGGTCTTTGAATTTTAGAAATGGCAATAATACCCAAGATCGTTTTACCCGCACCTGTTGGTAAAGTAATAACTCCTAAAGAACCATAAGAAATCCAAGAATTTAAGGCTTCATTTTGATAATTTCTCGGGTTAAGATATGTAACAATTGGAAATTCAGTTGGAATAAAATCTTTTGCATTATCTAAATAAGAGATCTTATTCTCCCGCAAAGACAAAATAAATTTACGATAATGATAAGCTGGAGCTCGATAAGCAAGTATACGATCATCCCACTTGAAAAATAATAAATATTTGTTAAATTCACAATTGTATTGTTTAACAATAAGAGTTCCTTTGTCAAAAAAAATTTCAAGCAAGACATTACCTCCAAAATAGGTGTGTTAGCATGAATTATGATTAAACTAAAGAAAAGGCGAATCTATGATAGAGTTCAAAGGTATTCATAAGTGGTATAATAAAAAACTCCATGTATTAAATGACGTTAACTTATTTGTTAAAAAAGGGGAAGTTGTTGTTGTATGTGGTCCTTCAGGATCTGGTAAATCAACATTAATCCGAACTGTTAATGGTCTTGAATCCATAAGTGAAGGTTCTTTAATTGTTGACGGTATAAATATTTCTGACCCCAAAACAAATATCAATAAATTGCGCAGTGAAGTTGGATTTGTTTTTCAGCAATTTAATCTTTATCCCCATTTATCTGTATTAGATAACATTACACTTGCCCCTATTAAAGTAAAAAAAATAAAAAAAAATGAAGCAGAATCCATAGCTCTCGATCTTCTAAATAAAGTTGGACTTTCAAATAAAAAAGATTCCTTTCCTGCGCAATTATCTGGTGGACAGCAACAACGAGTTGCCATTGCAAGGGGACTCGCAATGCAACCTAAAATCATGCTCTTTGATGAACCCACTTCTGCACTTGACCCGGAAATGATAGGAGAAGTCCTTAAAGTAATGAAAGACCTGGCCAAAGGTGACATTACAATGATGGTTGTTACCCATGAAATGGGTTTTGCTCGAGAAGTTGCAGATAGAGTTGTATTTATTGATTTTGGTAAAATAATTGAAGAAGCGACTCCCGAAGAATTTTTTAATAATCCAAAATCAGATCGGGCAAGACAATTTTTAAAACAAGTTTTAACACCGATGCAAGCGTAGTTTTTTATATCCATTTTTTTTTAAGGAGTTTTTATATGAAAACGTTTTCAAGAAGAATCCTGATTTCCTTATTCTCAGCTATTCCTTTATTATCAATTGTTACTGTTTCAAGAGCGGATGTTGCTGAAATTAAGAAAAAAAATGTACTTGTTGTTGGAGTAAAAGATTCTCTTTATCCCTTTGGTTTTATCAATGAAAAATCACGAACCCTAGAAGGATATGATATCGATTTTGCAAAAAATATTGCAGATAAATTAGGAGTAAAATTGGAATTAAAACCTGTTACCTCAGCAAACCGTATTCCCTTATTATCAGAAGGTAACGTCGATCTTTTAGCTTGTACAATGACAATTACTCCAGAAAGAGCCCAACAAATTAATTTTAGTTATCCTTATTTTGTTTCAAAACAAAAATTTATTGTTAAAAAAGGGACTATTAAAAGTTTAAAAGATCTTGAAAATAAAAAAATTGGAACAACAAAAGGTTCTACTTCTGAAATTAACGTAGCAAAAGCTGTCCCATCTGCAAAAATACTCTCATTTGATGACTATCCTCAAGCTTTTCTTGCTTTACAACAAGGAAAAGTAGCTGCCATTACAACAGACGAATCCATTCTTGCTGGGATTCTTTCAAAAGCTACAAAAAAAGAAGAATATGAGTTGCCTACATTTGACATTTCAAAAGAACCTTATGGTTTAGGAGTAAATAAACAAAATCCAGAATTATTAAAAATTGTAAATCAAACCATTTTAGAAATGGAGAAAAATGGAAAAGCAGCTGAAACTTTTAATAAATGGTTTGGCCCAAAATCATCCGTTCCGCTTGCAAGAGATTTTAAAATCAGCCCATAAAAATGCATTAGCATTTCATAGCGATTTTTGACTTTTTAATGCGGGAAAATCTATGTCTTCATATCAATTTGATTTATCCATAATTACCAATGGTAAGTTTGCTCAAATGTTACTTGATGGTTTAATAACCACAATCCAGTTATCAAGTGTATCTTGTGTTCTGGCATTTATTATAGGGTTGAATATTGCTGTAATGCGATTGACTTCTTTCACACCCATTCGCATTTTTGCGCAATGTTATCTTGAGTTTTTTAGAAATACACCCTTAATTGTTCAACTTTTCTTTTGGTACTTTGGATCTTTCCAAATATTGCCTGCTTTTATAAATGATTGGTTAAATAATTTAAATTTTGAATTTGCTGCCGCTGTTATTGCCCTTACTTTTTATACATCCGCATTTATTGCCGAAGATATTCGTTCTGGTATTTTAGCAATTCCGAAAGAACAAATGGAAGCTTCTCGAAGTAGTGGTTTTTCATATATAAGATCAATGCATTATATTATTTTACCACAAGCTGTTCGGCTTACCATTCCGCCTCTAATCAATCAATTTTTGAATTTAGCTAAAAACTCATCTATGGCAATGGTAATTGGGGTGGGTGAATTAACCTACCAAGCAAGACAAATTGAGAGCCAATCTTTTAAAAGTTTTGAAGCCTTTTTTGCCGCAACTTTTATATATGTTTGTATTTCTTTTATAATATCTGGAATTATTAATATATATGATAAAAAAGTTCTAAATCCAATGGGCAAAGGAACTCACTAAAATGGAAAGTATTTTCGATTTTTCTGTAATATCCAATAATTTTCTTCAATTTATGATTGGTCGTTACCCTAATGGCCCTTTAGGTGGATTAGCGCTAACACTTATACTTGCATTCATTTCTGTTATTTTTTCAATTATTTTTGGACTAATATTAGGACTTTTATGTATTTCAAGAAATTCATTTATTCGTATTCCAGTTAGTTTTTTTGTTAACTTAATAAGAGCAATGCCATTATTAATGGTGATATTTTGGATGTTTTTTTTACTCCCAGCTTTAACAGGTGGAAAATTTCCTGAAAATGGAACCGTTGTTTTTGCATTAACTATTTTTACTTCTTGTTATATTTCTCAAATAGTAAAAGCAGGAATTGCAAGTATTCCTAAAGGACAGACAGAAGCATCTCTTTCTAGTGGCTTAACTTATTGGCAGACAATGCGTTATGTCGTTTTGCCACAAGGTTTAAGAAATATGATTCCATCATTTGTAAATCAGTTTGTTTCTTTAATTAAGGATACTTCTCTTGGATATATTGTTGGTGTTTCTGAACTTACGCAAGTTGCCCAACAAATAAATAATCGGACTCAAAATTATGCTGCTGAAATTTTTATTTTCTTAGCAATCATTTATTTTATCATCTGTTTTGCTTTTACTACACTCAGCAGATGGCTTGAAAAAAACTTAGCATGGCGAAAATCTATTTAAATTTTATCAATCTTGTTTTGGTTTTTCTCTCTTTTTTCTTCCCAAAAGTAGATCGTTCATAGCTGATTGCCGATCTTTATCCATTTGATTTCCAGAGAATATACTTTTAAGAAATCCTCCGGTAAATTCAACTGTTTTTTGTGGAGCTGCTAATGTTTCTTTAATTGGCTCTATTTGTTTATTGATAGTCTTCAATCCTGAATTCATTTCTTCCTTTATAGATGCTCGAAATGAGCCATCCATGCTATCCACTTTCTTACTTAAACTGTCTGTGCTATTTTGATTTCTATGTATTAAATTTTGGGTTTCCGATTGTCTCAGCAAAATATTTTCTTCGGTTTTTGCTTGTTGCTGCTTAACTTCGTTTAATTCATTGCTAGTTCTATTTTGATTTAACATCATTTGATTTTGAGTTTCAAGTTGTTTCTGTCTAATTTCTTCTTGATTATTTTGATTTTCTGTTTTAATTTCATTCAAAATTGAGCGGTTTTTTTTACCATTAAAAAAAGCTAAAAACTTTGTAAGCTTATCTTTATATGGAGAATCTAGATGAGCATCCCACCATATTGGCAAATTCGTTAATAAATAAATACTAAAGTTTATTTTTGAGCCCCATTGATAAATATGATAAAGAGC
>NZ_JBIPMD010000208.1:0-5710 GCF_044369315.1 Silvanigrella sp. | reverse complement strand
ATTTAAAAGTCATTTGCCTATTTGGGAGCAATTTCGCTCCCTCGCTGGATAATTGCGCCTAATGGGAACCTACTTGAAAAGTAACAAACCAATGTTTCGTGGCTCCTAATTATTTGCAACAGAACCGTCTATAGACTGCATGATTTATATACATTTTTTATAAACTTAATAAATGAAAGTTTTCCTTTATTAACAAGCAAATTTTAATTAAAACGTTTAAAAGCCTTTAGACGCATTTTTCTTCAGTGAGCTTAGTCTCAACACCTCCAAAATCAAATCTATCCATTTTCTTTTAATCAATTTTGATGCTTAAATCTAGTGCAATTTTTCTAAGGTACTTACTACTAAAATTTCTATTTTCTAATGCGATCCCACAAGCTTTATTTAAAATAACAGAACCAAACTTATCCTTTAATGCTAAAATTCCACATAAATAGCGATTATCAACAAAACCTTCACACATTGATAAGTAAGCAGAAATATAATCTCTACAATCAAGCCCAATTTTCTTTGCTCTGTATAAAAATCCGCAATTATTTTCTTTTATCTCGTCCCATGTTAACTTATGATTTTCATTTATTGAGTATTTTTTTGACTTGCTTATTATTTTCTTATGCTTTGCAATCAATAAAGCACTACTATAAAAATAAACAAACTCTTGGTCATCAGTAACTTTTATATTACAACCGTAATACTTCAAACCTAACGAATAAAATTTCCCTTCATAACATGCAAAACCATCCTTCCTTCCAATATTTACAGAAGATATTTTAACAATGTTACTTTTGCTTAAATTTTCATCAATATAAATTTTTTGAATATCTTCAATTGCAAACTTTTTAGCATTAATTAAAGATAATTCAGAATTAATCTTTAAAACATTTTGGATCTTTAAATTTAGTTTGTTTCCTTTGTGTTTAGTTGTAGTGCTGCTGAGACCCCCAGGATTCCTTCCTCTTTTTTCGTGCCCGAATTTAATGCGGATTTTTTCACTGGCAACGTCCCACATAAATTGTGGCAAAGCTTCTCCTTTAATTCCTGTTAATTCTTCTTTGTATTTGTAAATAGAACGAACTACTGCAGCAACTTGTGATTCTTTACAAGATCTTGAAAACTCATACCCAGGAATAGCTTTAACAAGGGATTTTACCATTTCTAACGCATCATTTTCTTCACATCCTGCCCATTTATAGGACAGAACCCAAGAACAAATGGCAAAATTACGCTCTCCATCTTGTACAAGACATGGTTCTATAAGCCTTGGATCAATTTTATTTACAACTTTAAAGCCTGCTAATACCCTACTCGCCCTTAGTATTCTTTTAGCTATTGTGCTTACATTTTTTGCAGATAAGGTAACAGATCCATCTAGATTATGATCTATATCCCACAAATTTAAAATTTCATCTCTATTGAAAAAATTTAGATCCTTTAAACTCTTTTTTGTTAACCCTGATATATGTTCAATTTGCTTCAATGTAAGCGTTATATTTTCATGTGGTAGACATCTTTTAAATTCGTGGATGACTTCAGCTTTTAAATTCTTATTTAATTTCATCATAGGCTCTATACTACGTAAACCAAGTGTATATAAATATAATTTTGCTATCTTTACTTCAACTTTTGAATGATTATAAAGCCTATAACAATCAGTCAATTCCAAATCTTTTGCTATTTTTTTACATGCTTTAAGCAAATTTAATATGTATGGAGTTTTATCATTTTTATCGGTTTTACTCCTATCATTTTCTATTCTTTTTGTTAGTATTTTATTTTGGTGTAATATATTATCTGTGTTACGAAATGTTGAAAAATGACGGTTTAAACCCCTAGCTCCTTCATCTGCACCCAACCCTGAATCATTTAATATTTTAATTATATAATTCTGAGATTGTATACACGCGCCTTGCATTCTACGAGTTGAATCATCAAGTGGTAATGCTGAAAATCCAAATATTAAATGTATCCCTTTTTTACTATATGACCTTGTTACGTACTCTATCGCATTATATATTTTAGATAATTTTGATGATAAATGTGTATGGATTTTTTGCCAGTCTAAAGCGCCTTCCGAGTCTTTCCATTTTGAATGAGATCTATCTGCATCTATATCAATCATAATATAGCGAAGAGCAATTGAACCTGTAGGATTAGTTATCCCACAACTTTGCAAATGTGCATAAATCCTTGAACAAGAAGCAATTAGCCTTTGACCATCAATTTCATAGTACCGCTTATATTCATGTGTTCCCCCTTTATAGGGACACTTTTTAATGGAGCTAGAAATTGACATGGAACCACCTCACAACTAATTTTCGGTTATGGGTGTCTATTTGATTTATATTTAATTTATTTAAATCAAATTTGAGAAGGAATATTTGATTTTTAATACTAATTATTTGACTGATAATATGACATAGATAAAATTTTGAATAAAAAAGCATGAGAGTGCCTTAAACTTGTTGCGAAGACACTCTCAATAGGCTACTATAGACTTGACTAGTTGTCTTTAGTGGGTTTTTTGAGAATGACTTGAGTTAATAACTTAGGTCTTTTTTTAAAAAGCCCTTTTCTATTTTCAGTCCAATTCTATACAGCAATATTCAGTAATTCAAATAACATCTCAACATATTTTAACTATTTTCATTTCTTTTTTTTACTTCATTAAAAATTCTTTTCTTTTCTTTTCTTTTCCATTTCCAATATTCTTTTCTGATATTAGCGCTATCTAAGTACTCTTTACTATTAATTACTGTCGTATACATTAAATCAGGTTCATTATGAAAGTTTAATTCAACACATTTTTGAATATTAAATCCAAATCTTAAAACAAAAGTAAAATGTACTGCCCATTCTGTATGAATCTTATTAGGCTCTCTCAATACTGACAATAACTTGAGAGTCCAAAGACCATGATTATTAATAATATATTTGAATGCAATCTTTTCAATCTTAGGAAAGAACTTTAAAAAACTTTCAACCCTTGGTAGTTGTTCTATTAGTTGATACAAACCTTCATTATCATGAATTGTTGTGTTTTCACTAGCTCTTACTTCTTTTTTATTTTTTATATTTTGTTTTAATTCTTTCTCTTTCTTCTGCTCTTGTTGTTGTTTAAACCTATTAGAAGCTGTTAAAATTGATTTTGTAATCCACTTTAAGTCGTCCGTTTTATCTTGCTGTAATGCAATTTTACAAATATTTTCAATAAATGACTCAGGTAAATCACTTGCATTTTCAATTTTTAATAATTTTTGTTTAAAATTAATTTTATCCATTTTAATCTATTTAAATTCCTAATAGAGTAAGTATTCTATTCAATTCATCTTGATCTTTAAATGATAAATAAAATTTACCGCTATTTTCATTTTTTCCTTTTTGTAATTTCACTTGAATACCAATTTTTTTTAAGACTTTTTCTTCTATATCATTAAATACATTATTTTTAATTTCATTAATTTCTTGTGGTTCAATTTTTTGCTTGATTTTCTTCAATAATACTTCATTTGTAAGCCACTTCTTTTTTGCAAATTCATTTAATAGAACTCTAACTGTAAAAAATGAAGGATTTTCTCTAATGATAGCTTTAACTTCCTCAGGAAACCTTGCAATATTAATATAATATTGCACTGTCCTTTCATTTTTCTCATATTTCTCAGCAATTTTTTCTACTGGCATATTAGAATTTAATAGACTTAAATAAGCCTCTGCTAAATCTAATGCAGGTAAATCTTTGCGAAGAATATTTTCATCTAAACTTCTAATTAATGAATCTGATGAGTTGGTATGTGATTTAATTAAACAAGGTACTTTTTCTAATCCAATTTCTTTAGCAATTAATAATCGTCTTTGGCCAGACACACATATAAGTTTTATATCATCATCTTTTTTAATTTCTATTACTAAATTTTGTAAAATTCCTTCACTCTTTATACTTGCCATCAATTGAAGAAATTCAGAGCTATCATAATCTATAGTCTTACGACAATTTTCTTCAATTATAATGTCTTCTGTTGGTATAAATGCTACTTTTCCTATGTATTGTTCTATATTATGGTATTTATTTTGTTCACGAGAGAGTTTATCTTTTTCAAATCTTTGAATTATTTGTTCATGTTTCAAATTTACAGCGGATTGTATAGTGCTCATTTCATAATCCTTTTATTTTTGCGAACGCGTTCGCAATTTCAAACTCAAATCTCTTTTGCGAACGCGTTCGCAATTAAAATTCAACGCTTGCTTCAACTTCATCTGTAATTTTATAAACTTGTTCCATATTAGGTACTGGCACCCTACCCATTCTTTTACCTTTAAGACTTGGCAACAATTCTCCGGCTAAAGCGCAGTAAGCATTTGATATTATTGAATTAGGCTTCCAAGTAACAACAGGTTGACTAGCAACACTTGCCGCAGGTATTGAAGCAGAGTTTGGAATTAATGTTTCACATACTGGGAAATTAGCTGCTTTTGCTAATTCTCTAATTTTTTCCACAAATTTTGGATGAGTTGCAAAAGATTTATCATATCTACAAATTATAGCACCCAAATTAAATAGTAATGGGTTCAAATATTTCCTGATTTTTTCCGCTGAGTGAACCATATCCACTAAGCCTTTTGCACTTTCAGGATCTGGAAACACGGGCATAAGATAGTAATGCGAAGCTGTCATTGCTGACATGTATAGACAATCTAAAGTAGGATGAGTATCAATAATGACTATATCATAATTATCATAAACATATTCCGATAAAATTGGTTTTAAAAGAAGATGTTGATGGACTTGACCTGTCATTTGAACAACTGCTTCTGTTAATTCGCGAGTTCCAGCAATAACATCAATATTAGAAGCAACAGGAGATTTCAAATAAACATTTTCGCATGGTATCTCTTTTAAAATTGCTCTTGCCAAATTCTTTTTTTCAGCATCAACAGGATTTATACCTAAAATATCAGTAGCATTACCTTGATAATCAGAATCAATCACCAAAACACTTTTACCAAGACTAGAAAAGGCTGCTGCTAAATTAACAACAGTAGTCGTCTTAGCAACTCCTCCTTTTTGATTAGCTACACAAATAATATTAGTTTTTTTAGACATTTTAAATCCCCTTAAAAAAAATAGAGACTAAATACACTTTAAGTCTAGCTCTGACCTAAGTCAAGGTGTCAATTTTTTTTTGCCTATTGTTAATTTAAAAAATATTTTGATTAGTATTTTTAAATTATAACTAGGATCTAGTATTTTGATTTTTGAATCATTAAATAATCCGAGGAAATTCAATCAAATTATTCAGGATAAGCTCTATTATCCTGACAAAATTCTAAAGCTAACAACGAATGAAGCCCGTTTGAGCCAGAAACTATAACCGGTAGTCATCACTTTTGAGAAGTTCAAATTTTTAAATAAAAAATCGATCATTTTAAAACGGGAAAACAAAAAAAAGTTCATATTCCAAGATTTCAGAGAACTCTTGGAATAATTGTAAGCCTTCTTAGATATTTTATATTACCAGAGATAACTTTATATATAATGTCCGGTTACAGAGTCTAGTTCAAACAGCCTATATAGAGGGGGCTTTTATAAGGTTCTGTTGCAAAAACAGAGCAAGTAAGAGTAAGGTATCTTTTTTTGAGTGATGTTTGAGGGAGTGGGGATGGAATTCAAGTGGAAGCATACTGATCGTATGATTATAATAATGGCAATACGTTG
>NZ_JBIPMD010000207.1:0-5711 GCF_044369315.1 Silvanigrella sp. | reverse complement strand
TCTTTATATTTCGTTTACTTCTTTCAAAAGCAACTTGCTCTGACAATTTTAAAAGTCTATTTTCCATCTCCATTTAAATCTCCTCCTCAAAAGGAGATTTAATTCTGGATTTATGCTTTGTAAAAATGACTTATTGGGAGGACACCATGAAAAAAACAGGATTATCAATCATGATAAAATCTTGGGTATTATCTTCTCCATTTGTTTCTGTTTCGTTAAGTAAATTGGATTTTACACCTATTAATTTTATTGCTACACCATGGGCATCGGGTATTTTATCTGCTTTTAAATCAAATGATCCATTTGAAAAACGAATAAAAGCTTTATATTCTTTGGGCGTAGCAAAAACACCTTTTTGAAATTCCATTGGCAATTTATTTTCAACAATAAATTTACCAATAGCGCAGCCATGATGTTTTGCATGAGCATCGCGTCGTGCTGGTCTTGCATCTCCTGGTCTTGAGGCATATCCTTTTTTTACAATTTCTTGAAACATTTTGCTAATTTGTTCCGCAATATTATCCTCATTAGAATCAATTTGTTCTTCTCCAATTTCTAAAAGTCTATCTGGTTTTGTTATTATATTATTTTTGTTTTGTGCAAATGAGTTTAGGGTAAATGAAAATCCATATATCGATGTAATTGACAATAAAATCAAGTCTGTTTTTTTAAACGTAAAATTCCGCATTTTTTCTCCTTGTATTAATAAAAAAATGAGCTGTAATTTAAATAATAATTAAAGTAACTTTATGGGATTTTAGGTACGTAAATAAAGAACAAGAATCTGTTAAATGAAAAAACTTATTAGAATGATATATAATGTTATAATAATATTTGCAAATTTTTTAAAAAATAATATTTATTAAAATAAAAGTGCTGAATTAACCAAACTTTTTACGATAATCTCTCATGAATTCAGCAAATACAGAAGCGGATTCAACACTTACGCCATTATACATAGAAGCTCTTATGCCACCTACGGAACGATAGCCTTTGATTTCAAGAAGATTATGTTTAGCTGCTTCAGCAATAAAGTGATTATCTTGCTCTTCTTTTGGAAGCTTAAAAACAAAATTATGGCGTGAACGACAGTCTTTATCAGTTCTACCAATATAAAGTCCTGCATCAATTTCGGAATAAATTAATTTTGCTTTTTCTAAGGACCATTTTTCCATTGTTGGCGTTCCACCGGAATGATCAATCCATTTGAGCATGCGATTCATAGCAAAAATAGGAAATACAGGTGGGGTATTTAATGCACTTTTTGTGTCAAAGATAGCATGATAAGACAAAGCTTTTCCAAGATAATTTGCTTTTGTAACTTCTCTGCTTTTTTCTAAGAGATCATTACGAATAATAATGACGGATACACCTGCAATTCCAAAGTTTTTTTGTGCACTTGCATAAACTAAAGCTGTTGATTCCCATGGGATATCTGTACGTCCTGCTAGAGAACTCGTCATATCAAGAACAAGGGGAATATCGCCAAAAGTAGGAATTTTTGCGTATTCTGTTCCGTAAACAGTATTATTTACAGTCAAATGAACATATTTTGAATTTTTAGGGATATCCCATTTATTTGGATTTCCTAAAGAAACATAATCGCAATTGCGTCCATCATAGACGAGGTTTATTTTTCTTGGCATGGCAAAGACTTCTTCGCATGCTAAATGAGCCCATATTCCAGTGTCAGTATATGCTATTTCTTCGCCTGGTTTTGATAAATGCTGTGGAATGATAGAAAAGTGTTGTTGAGCACCACAGCATGAAAACAAGACAGAATGTGTATTTGGAACTTGAAATACTTTTCTAGCAAGTGCATGAGTTTCTTCATTAAGTTGTTCATATTGTTTAGAACGGTGCGATATTTCCATAACACTCACACCAATTCCAAAAGTATCAAGTAATTCTTCTTTTATTTGCTTACGAACCGCTTCCGGTAAACTTGCGGGCCCAGGGCTAAAATAATGAACGTTCATAAAAAACCTCTCATTAGGGTTAAAAGATGATTTTTTTATTATCATTATTATATAATAAAATCTAGGTCAGACAACTCTTTTTAAACATCATATATAAATTTGATTTTATTTAATTAGAATTTAATCCTATGATTAAATTGGTATTCTAACCATAGGTTTGAGATTAACCACCAAATGACTTCAAAAGCTTTTTATAACTTTTTAAAATATAAATCGAAATAATTATCATTATAAACATTGGTATAAATGAATAATATAGTAAATATGTTTTTTGGTGGGTTAAAATAAAAATAGGAACAGAAGAACATAATATAAATGGAGCCGTAATAAATAAAAATTTAAAAATATTTTGCCCATAAGCATTTGGAGGAATAAAACATAGTTGCATGATATGATATTGATAATAACCAATATATAAATTTTTATCAGAAAAAATATTTAGTGAATGAAAAATAAACGTAAAACATATACTTATTATTATATACACAATGAATGAAGCTGAAAAAAAGATAGTATGACTAATACTTAAAAATAAATTATTTATAATAATATAGTAGTATAAATATGAAATGAATATGATTGAAAAGATAAATTTTAATGGTTGAAGATAACTAAATAAAACAATAAAGGATAAATTTAAAGGTTTACACAAATAAGTATCTATTTTACCTGAAAATAAATTTTCAAAAAATTCATATAAAGAATCACTTATTGTCTCTAAAATAAAATTTATAGAAATAAAAACTAAAAAAGATAAATAAAAATCTTGAAATGTCCATCCTTTAAAACTATTTGAGTAAGAAAAAATAATTTTAAATATAGAAATTGTAAAAATATAATAACATATAGTCAAAATAAAATCACCAAAAAAATTTACTTTGTAATCCATTTGTGATTTTAAATTTAGTATTAATGTTTTTAATAATATCTTTAAATACATTTAACCGCCGTAAGAAGGATTTATTTTAGTTGATTTTTTTGTCAAAAATAAAATAATAAGTTGAAATAAAATTCCATAAAAAATGAGTAAACAAGTATATTTTAGCAAAGAAAGATTGCTTGGGTTTAAAATTAAATCAGGTATTCCTGATATTGTCACTCTAAATGGATTGTATTTTAGTAAAATTTGGAATGTTTCTGGCCAAAACTCAATAGGTAATAATATTCCTCCTAAAATTTGCGCTAATAAGAAATACATAAATTGGAGAAGATCATTCTGAACTACCCAATAATTAATAAGTGCAAAAATATATGATATTTGAAAACAAATAAATTGAGATAAAAATAAAAAAACGATTGTAGGAATAATATAAATATAATTATTATTTAAAATGCAACAAGAAACCAGAACAATAATACCAAATATAATAAAAAATATTTCTCGACCAATCATAGTAAATAAGGAGAAACTAAAGTAAGACATTGTTTTTATGTTAAAAATATCAATGGATCCATTTTGGATTCTTTTTGAAGTGTCATTGATTAAATCGTAGCCATTATTTAATTTAAACATAGTTACAGTTGCGATAATATACAAAATCATTTTTAAATAAGTATAATTATGAATATGATTCTCACTGGAATAAATATAATTCCAAGAAATAATTTGTATTGTAATAGGGAGGGAAAGACCAATGAATAAATCACATAAAATACTTCCTTTGTGCGATAAAATTTCATAGGTATAAATATATATAAATTTTTTAATTTGTTTTAATTTTTCAATAAAATTATTCATCCTCAATTCTTTCTTCATGATCACTTTTAAAAATATGAAATTTATCTGCTAAAATTTCTTCAAAAGACATTTTTTTTACTTCAAAAGATGTGATTTTAAATTTAATGAGAGTATTTATAATAGAGAGCTCATTTTTTTTATCAAATACAATATTTAGGTTGTTTCCAATATCATTGAATGTTGCATCTATAAATTCTGAAATAGTGTCTTTTAAAATAGAATATTCAAAATTTTTATCTACTTTTTTTACAATTATTTTCACTTTTTCGTTATATTTGTTTTTTAAAACATAAGTTTCTTCAGAAAATACGATTTCCCCTTTTGATAAAATATTAATTTTATCACAACAATTTTCTATATCAGCAGGGTCATGAGATGTTAAAATAAAAGTACAATTATTATTTTCTTTTTCATTATTAATAAATTCTCTTATTTTAATTTTTGATTCCATATCGACACCAATAGTTGGTTCGTCTAATAAAATAAGTTCTGGATTATGAAGCATATTCATTAAGAGATCGGATTTTACACGTTCTCCAAGACTCATAAATTTAACTTTTTTATTTAAGCATTCTTTTAGACTTAACACTTCAGTTAAGTAATTTAAGCGTGATTGAAAACTAGAATCATCAATTTGATAAATGGTTTTATGAAGTTCTAAACTAAATTTTAATGGGATATCCCATAATAAGGAGCTTTTATGGCCAAAAACAACACCTATTTTTTTTAGAAAAAGTTTATTTCTGTCATATGGAGTATAATTTAAAATTTTAATTTCACCTTCTGATGGTGAGATAACGCCTGAAATGATTTTCATTAATGTCGATTTTCCAGCTCCATTTAGACCAATTATTGCTAATGATTTTCCTTTTTCTAAATTTATAGAACAATTTTTTACAAGATATTTTTTTGTTTTTTCGGGTGAAAAATAATTTATCATTTTTTTATAATAATTTAAATTATCGTTTTGAATGTTTTCATAAACATATTTAGATATGTTTTTTAAGCAAATCATATTTTGCATTCTTTTTCCTATTATATTTTTTTAAAATGATTTTATTAAAAGTAGAATAATTTTATTGATTTAGTATAAACATATTTATAAATGTCTTTTCTTTCATTTTAAGTAGTCCACGAGCATGATTATACTACTATTTTGTAAGTTGTAAAAATGGATTCAAAGCATCATGAATCGATTTCTAATTTTATTATGAATATAAAAAATAGTCAAACATTTTAAAGATTAAAATATATTTTTTTAATTACATTATTTTTAATAAATGAGTCACTAAATTTTTTATTTATGGAGTTTTGAGATTTCAAACTTTAAAAAATCTCAAAATAAAATTTAAATTATAAAACGGGTATTATTGTTAAAATTGTACTGACAGATGTTGTATCTAAAGAAGAGGCAACAGAAGCAAGTTCATTTGAATTGATGAAGGATTCTAAATCAATCATAGAATATTCGGCATTTTCCATAAGATCGGTAATAGGCTCTATTAATTCTTCTGGTTCAAAAATAAGGGGTGAGTTTATATTGGAACTCCAAAAACTCATTTCAGACTCTTCTTCATATAGTGAAGATAAATCTGACTCTAATGATCTCATATCAAAAGAAGAAGTGCTCATATCATCATCGGCATAATCACGGAGTGTGATTTCTTGAATGCGCCTAAAAATATTTGCAAATTGGTTTGGTGTTAATTGTGATCGTATTTCGGAAGTTTCTTCAAATAATTGGCGAAACTCTTCGTCGGGATCCCAAGAACCATTAGACCAATTTTCCCAAACCTGTCTATATGTAGGCATTCTTTCATTATTAAAGTTAGGTAACCAATGATCACATTCATCCACCATATCAAAAAATCGTTGTAAATAGGGATCTAAACGGTTAAAAGCGGCTTCTTCATCATTAGGTACAATATAAGGTTCTGTTGCAAAAAAAGATCATATGAGAGTAAAGTATCTTCCTTGGATTGTAATTGGGGGAA
>NZ_JBIPMD010000206.1:0-5718 GCF_044369315.1 Silvanigrella sp. | reverse complement strand
AGAACTTGATTTTTAAACTCAAGAGAATATTGACTTTTAACTGATTTCTTCTTTAACATTGGACAACCCTTCTATATGAACGCCTAAGTTCATAGCATATTGTCCACCAAAAGGAATCACTTTAATCATTTAAATCATGTTCAGTCATAATCCCGCCGCAATTTTAATAAGAACATTTAATCCATAAGTCTATCGACGGAATACTTTAGGTACTAGAGGGAAGGGGTAACAGGGTTAGTACCAATTGTCTTTGGGAACCGACAGCCAAAATCTATGAGAAATGACAGAAAGGGCAACGGAACTTGAATCGTTTGGTCTCAATGACTTTGGGAATAGTCCAATTGTCTTTGAGAACTGACAAATAGTTATTGAGAAAGAAGTTTTTCAATGAAATTGCGATCTAAATTTTCATATATAAATATTCTCAAAAGCGGTTGTTTTTGAGAATATTTATATTAAGATCGCACTATATATCATGGGTAAAAATGCACCAAATAATTTTGGAAGTTACAGTTCGAGCTGCAGGAAAATCTTGAAATTCATATTTCATGTTTAAATTTTTAAAAACTTTCTCTAAGCTTTTAAATAAAGTACCATCTTTTAAATTTTTAGTATTTTCATCAATAATATAGTAAGGATGCCTTATTTGATAATGAATGATAATTTCATAATTACAAAGCTCCATTATAAGAATTCAATGATTTATTTACAAAATATAGCCTCTTTAAATTTGACTAAATTAGAAATAAAAATATTAAATTTAAATATTGTAATGGTATATTTATTTATACTTAATTTTTTGGAGAAGCTATGAAAGAAGTAACGGAGCACAATCATTCCCATACTTTTTCAAAAGCAAAAGAAAAACCTTTAATTTTAGCATTAATTTTAACTGGAACTTTCTTTTTTGTAGAATTATTTACCGGAATTTTTTCTGGAAGTCTTGCTTTAATATCAGATGCCACACATATGCTAACCGATGTAGTTGGTATTGCGATTGCCTTAGTTGCAATCAAAATCGCAAAAAGACCGGCTGATTTAAAAAGAACTTATGGATATTATCGGTTCGAAATTTTAGCTCCCTCTTTTAATGCTTTTTTATTATTTTTTGTTGGAATTTATATTATTTATGAGTCTTATGAAAGATTTATGAATAAAGAAACAGTTGATTTAAAAATAGGCCCGATGTTTTTTGTTGCATTAGCTGGACTGATTATTAATTTAGTGAGTATGAAAATTTTAAGCAGCGGCAAAGATGGAAATTTAAACTTAAAAGGTGCTTATCTCGAAGTCATGAGCGATATGATTAGTTCTGTAGGTGTTATCATCGCAGCAATCATAATTCAATTTACTGGTTGGAAATGGGTTGACTCTATTATAGCAATTGCTATTGCCCTTTTTATCATTCCAAGAACTTGGTCATTATTAAAAGATAGTATCAATATTTTACTAGAAGGAGTTCCAAAAGGAATAAAATTAGAAAATATAAATAGCGAAATATTTAAAATTGAAGGTGTTTTAAATATTCACGACTTACATGTTTGGGCGATCTCTAATGATAAAATAAATTTTACAACTCACATTGTTTATTCAAAAAATTATGACCAAAATAAAATTTTACATGAAACAAAAGAAATTCTTGATCATAAATTTCATATCACACACGTAACAATTCAATTTGAACTTGAAAATTGTGGACAAGATAGGGAGCATGGAAATAAATAATTTATTGAATTCAATTATCTATTTTCAACAACACCACCAGAAATTGATCCCGTATACCTTCCCCCATTACTTAAAATAACTTTTCCTTTTCCACTTTCAAATTGAATATTACCATTCACAGTGCTATTATTTATATATAAATATTGTGTATTCGTTACACCTCTAGCATTTTTTCGAACTAGAATATCTTTTGTTGAAGAACCATTATTTAATCTTATATTACTAGAATTAATTTTTATTATATTATCAAAATTACTAGAATTTGCAATTAATTCTCCAACAATATCAATATTACCAGTTACATTACTTCTTCCATTTAATAATAATCGTCCTTCCATAAAAATATGCTTTAAGGATACATTTATTGCATTTACGTTTCCTGTGACATCGAGTTCATTTCTGATAGATACATTATTCAGCGCAATTTCACCTAAATGTGATATACAATCTTTTGATGTATTAGAAATTCTAATATTGCCCTCGGTTTCATTATCACAAGCATAGGCTGAATTCATAATGCTACAAAAAATAGAGAGTGTAATTAATATTTTATTTTTCATCTTATTTTCCTTAAAATAAATATTTTTAAATTAAATTATCATAATATTAAAATTAAATTATGTCCTCCATTATTTATGTTATTTTAAGTTATTAGTCTTTGGCAATTCCATTATATTTTTGGGAATTCATTTTTTTATACGCATAATAAAGTAAAAGTCTTTCAGGCATATTGAACTTTTCATTTGGACATGCCTGGATTCCCTCTTTCCAAGATTTAGGACAACCACCACCACAAACCGGTAGCATATTACATGTATAACAAGGATATTTATTAAATTCATTTTCATCATAGAAGTTCGAAAATACTTTTCGTTTATTATTATCAATTTCTTCTTTAATGTTTCCTAAACTATAAATATTTTTTCCATTTTGATCTTTATAGGATTCTACTAAACTAGTTTCAGTGCATGAAAAAACTTCTCCAAAAGGGTCAACTAATTCAGAATGTGGATTAACAGCCATGCATAGGTTTTTACTTCTCCCTGGAATTAATTTAAAATTAAAATTATTTGTTAGCATATATGTAAACCAATTTAATTCCCATGATGCAAATTCTTTTTTTTCTGCCCCAAGTTTATGAGCATCATTTCCCCATGAGTGTAAATGAGCAAAATAAATTGATATTTTATCTTCAATGCCATCAGATTTTATTTTTTCTAAAAGAGGGAGTATTCCATCTTTATTTCTACTATCTGTATTACATCGCACACTTATAAATAAATCATCTGGTTTATTTTTACATATATCAACTAAATTTTTATAAATCACATCAAAAGTTTTATTATTGCTTTTTGTATGCCTTCTTTCATCATGATAATTAGCATATCCATCAAGGGTAATTTCAAAGTTATTTATTTTAAATTCATTAAATAATTTATATGCTAAATCCCTTTTTAATAATAATCCATTAGTTGTCATTCCAGCTGAATAAATAATTGATTTTTCATTACAAAAATTCAATAATATTTTAGAAATACTTTCTATATTTTTTAACCCAGTTAAAGGTTCTCCTCCAAACCAACCTATTTTTAGGCTTTCATATTTTTTAATTAATAGATTATTCATTATTCTATTTATTATTAAATTCTCTTTTTCAATATCTAATTTAAGAGAACTATGAGTTTGCCCACAATAATGACACCCTAGTTGACATGAAGCACTTGGTTTTATAACATAGTAATATTGACTTAAATTTGATTTATAATCTTTGTTTTCTTTCAAAACTTTATAGAGTTCATTATCTAAATTATTTACTAAAAACTTTGATTCTATTAAATCTGAAAGATCAGAATCAGTTATTTCATTATATACTCCTTGAACTATTTTATCCCAAATATTCTTTTCTAAAATCCTTATTTTCCCTCTTAATGTAGAAAAAATAATAATTTTTCCTACATTATTCTTTGAATCATAAAAGTAGTTACTAATAATGTATTTAGATATTTTCATTTATTTTCTCATTAATTCATCATATTTGTAAAATACCGAATCTAACTCCAACAAATAATTTTTCTTATTAGAATTTTTTGAATAAATTGATTCATTTTCAATTTTTCTAATTTTATCTTTTATATTTATAAATTTTGAAAAAATTAATTCAGCATGCTCGTCGTTACATTTAATTGAGCATTCATAAAATAATTTTACAATTTTATATTTTTTATTTTTTTTATGGGATATTAAAGAGAAATTATAAAACAAATCAAAATGATTTATAAAATTTTCTTTTATTAATGGCATTATTTTAGTTAGCTCATCATTCATTAAGTCCAATAATGAATTAACAATTTCAAAGTTTTTTAAAAGCTCCTGACATTGCAATATTCTTAAAAGATAATAATATTTAAAAATATTATTTGTTTTTTTATAACATTCACAAGCATAAATAAATGAACTATTTATATCAAACTGCATTAAGCATAATATTTTAATTTCGTTGATTTCATTCTGATATTTTTTAAAATAAAAATCACCATATCTATTAATAATATTGTATAGTGTTTTCGGATTTTTTTCAATTAAATATCTTGAATATTCTAATAAAAAATTAATTTCCAAAACATTCTTAGAATTTATATTCAAAATATTATATATATTTTTATTATTAATAGAAACATAATTTGGAATTATTTTTTTAATATATTTTCTTTGCAAATTTTTCTGATTTGTTAATCTCTTAATTCTTATAATATTGATTAATGGTTGTAAAAATAGATTCAAGCTTTCTTGACAATTTTCTTCTATAAATTTTTTTTTAAAATAATTAAAACCAAAATTACAAATTTCTTCGCTTTTTTGATAATCATTTAAGATGAAATAAATCAGTGAAATTTGGTTTGTAGCTATTGCTAAATTATTTATTCTATCTTTATTATTAAAATCACAGTTATTTAATATATTTTTCAGATCAATCAACCAGATTTTAAAAGGCTTAAAGATTATTTTGTCTGGTTGAAAAAGAATAAACTTTTTTATCATTTTATAATAACCTCAATTAAATATTTCATAGTTTAAATTTAAACTATGAAATATTTTTATCTACACCTATTATTTCTTTCTGAACATCCGCTATTATTTCCTTTAAAATCATCTTTATTTTCATCCGGTAATAGTTCAATTGCTGAATTAATACTATTAAGAGATTCTATTTTTATTGAATCATTTGCTAACGATGTATTTATTTTATCATTAGCATTTGCAGTTGTAGAAATTGATAAACTTATTCCTGCAGCAGACAAAAAAGCCACTACTAACTCTTTATTCATAACAGCCTCCAAAAATTATTAAGTTAACAAGCCAAACTCGACTTGTTAACTTAATATTAAAATAAAAAAAATAATTGTCAATTTTTTTAATAAAATTATAATTAATAAAATAATTTTCAAATTTATTAATAAAATTATAATTATTAAAATAATTTTCATTTTTTTAATAAAATTAAGAATATAAATAATCCATAACCATTTATTAAAATGAAAAAAATCAAACTAATATTATTATTATTTATTAAATGGTATTCATTAAATTGAAATTAAAAATAATTAATAAAAAAATAAGCTAACACAATTTTATATAAATATAACTATAAATTTTTATAAAATATGTATCTTGTATTATTTAAATAATTAAAGTGATTCCTTTTGGTGGACAATATGCTATTAACTTAGGCGTTCATATAGAAGGGTTGTCCAATGTTAAAGAAGAAATCAGTTAAAAGTCAATATTCTCATGAGTTTAAAAATCAAGTTCTAGAAGTATTAGAAAGTAGTCCTAAAAGTATGGCTCAAATAGCTAGGGAGTTTGGAGTTTCTTATCCCACTTTGAATAGCTGGAAACGCTCTAATGGCGAAAAGGATAACTTAAATTCTAAGAAAAACTCTGACGAATTGAAAAAACTACAGAGAGAATATGACCTTTTAAAAAAGGAAAATG
>NZ_JBIPMD010000205.1:0-5723 GCF_044369315.1 Silvanigrella sp. | reverse complement strand
GCCGGATGTGGGAAAACTACAAGTCCGGTTCTGCAGGGGTTTCATGGCAATGAATTACTTTATTTGAAAGGAAATAAAAGTCATGTCTCTACCTACCAGAAATTATGTTGTTGTTATTGATAGATCGGGCTCTATGTCAGAGAGGGTAAGTAAGACAAATTCAACAACTCGTTGGAATTATGCAAAGGAGTCTGTCGTTTCGCTTGCAAGAAAATGTGAAGAGTATGATGCAGATGGAATAGATGTTTATACATTTAATAGAACATTTCAATACTTTCCAAATACCACTGCAGATAAAGTAGTTGAAATATTTAATCAAGTTTCACCTAATGGTGGTACCGATTTTGTTCCTGTACTTACAGACGTAATTCATAATCACTTTAATCGTTCCGATAAACCGACTTCTGTTATTGTTGTTACTGATGGGGAACCATCGGATGGAACTCAAGGGCAAAGAAATTTAGCTAATTTAATAGTCAGTACAACCAAAAAAATGGAGAGTGATGTTGAATTAGGTATTTCATTTATTCAAATTGGTGATGATAAATCAGCACGTGATTTTTTAAAAAAACTCGATGATGATCTCACATCTGTAGGCGCAAAATTTGATATTTGTGATACAAAAACCTGCGATGAAATTGAAAATATATCTTTAGATCAAGTGTTATTAGACATCGTTAATGACTAAAAAATAATTCAATATATTCATATTCTATTTGTATTTAAAATATAAAAAAAGAGAAAATAAAGGATTAGTTTTTATTTTCTCTTTAATGCATCATATTATATTTATTTAATATACATTTTTTATAAGTAAAATTAAAAAGGAATATCATCATCCATTGGGCGTGAGTTGCTGCTAAAAGCTTGGCTGTTATTGTTGTTTCTTTGTTGTTGTGGCGCTGAATCGTATCCACTTGGGCCAGAATAATAATCGTTTGTATCATTAATTGGTGGAATTTCATTCATGTCACGGCCAGGCGCAGAGTTCATGCTTTCTAAAAATTGCATATTATTTGCCACAATTTCTGTTGTATAGCGTTTTTGTCCTTGTTGATCTTGCCATGAGCGTGTTTGAAGCTTTCCTTCAATATACACAAGACGGCCTTTTTTTAAGTATTTATGTGCAATTTCTGCTTGTCTTCCCCAAAGAACAACTCTGTGCCACTCTGTTCTTTCTTCTTTGTTGCCGTCTTTGGTCCAGGTTTCGCTAGTGGCAATGCTGAGGGTGCAGACTTGTTGTCCACTTGTGGTGCTGCGGATTTCGGGTTCTTGTCCTAATCTACCCACAAGAATGACTTTGTTAACTCCAGACATAAGAAACTCTCCTTAAGGTGCTAATAATGGGAATGGGGAAATAGCTCTGCCCACACAATAGGCTTATAGTGGCTGTTCTGAAGCGTCAATCGTGTTTTAAAGCCTTAGTCTTTTTTTATTTATATTGAACAGTTACTGATCGTTTGTATTTAATAACTAAAATGTCAAAAAAGTAACCATAAAATATTACAGCATATTTTAAAGTTTTAGTAGAAATTAAGATATACTTTCCGATAGACTCCCTAAGTTGTAAATGCTGAAATTTGTGACAGTATTAAACTTGCAGCAGCATTTTTATAATGCTAGTTGTTATTAATAGTTTATAGTCTGATAGCTGTATTCTGGCTTTCATGAATTATTCTTTTAGTAGTTGTAACTGTTGTATTTGTTTGGATTTTATGGAGAAAGTATGAATAACTTCCAAAGAACGTTAAAGCGCTCTGTATCCTTCGCTGGTATTGGGGTTCATTCAGGAAATTTAATTTCTGTTGAAATTCGTCCTGCTTCAGCTAATACAGGAATTGTTTTTCAACGTACTGATCTTCCAGGTAAACCTTACATTAAAGCAGACGCTTTATCCGTATTTGATACCAGTTTAGCAACTCGTGTTGGAACAAGTGAAGCCTATGTTTCTACAATTGAGCATTTGATGGCCGCTTTTTTTGGATTTGGCATAGATAATGCAGTCATTTCTATAGATAACAGTGAAATGCCTATCTTAGATGGTTCTTCAGCACCTTTTTTAGTTCTTTTAAATGAAGCCGGAATTGAAGAGTTAAAAGAACCTAGAAAAGTTATAATTGTAGAAAAAACAATTGAAGTCGTAGATGAAAAGAACCCTACCCGCTTTATTCGTATTGAGCCTTCAAAACAACCACTCATTTCTTACGCAATCGATTTTCAAAATGTAGCTGCGATTGGCCGTCAATCTATTTCAATGGATTATACGGCAAAAGCTTTTTGTGAATACTTTTCCTTTGCAAGAACGTTCGGTTTAAAAGAAGAAATTGATTTTTTATATTCTCGTGGCCTTGCAAAAGGTGGTTCTATTGAAAATGCGATTGTGGTTTCAAGAACAGAAGGTGTTTTAAATTCTCAAGGTCTCCGCAATGAGCAAGAATTTGTAAAACATAAGGCACTTGATTGCATTGGTGATCTTCATTTGATTGGCATGCCTATTTTAGGCCATATTATTGCTCATAAAGCAGGACATGATCTTCATAATAAACTTGCAAGAGCAATTTTAAGTGAAGTTTCTTCAAGAAAAATTATTATTCCTTCTGCAAAAGAGACAAGTCGTCTTAAATCTCTTCTCTCTTTCCCAAAATCTCTTGCGGAAGTTCAAGTAAATTTTAATGGACTAGCTATTGGTTAAGTTAAATATCAATAACTTAATATAGCCAGTTTGTTTCCCTCTTTCGAAATCAATTTCTTTCTTATAAAAATAAAAATGTAGATAATATCTGAATAATTAAATATACTTTATATCAACTCATGATTATAATCTGAAATTGCAATAAAAAATGTCTATGACTTGTTGACTCTTTTAAGATCAAGGTTAAGTTTTGTCCGCAACCATGTTTTTTTCTGTCGAATCGCATGCTAAACCCCCGACAGTTTCCTGGAGTATTATTAGATGACTACAAAACGCAATTATTATGAAATTTTACAGGTATCCAAAACTGCTTCTACAGAAGAAATCAAAAAAGCTTACCGTAAACTTGCTGTTCAATACCATCCAGATCGTAATCCCGGCGACAAATCAGCAGAAGAAAAGTTTAAAGAAGCTGCTGAAGCTTATGAAGTATTAAGCGATCCAAATAAACGCCAACGTTTTGATCAATTTGGTCATGCAGGAGTAAATGGAGCTGGCTTTGGTGGGGCAGGTTTTGGCAATGTAGACGATGTTTTTGAGCATTTTGGTTCTATATTTGAAGACCTTTTTGGCATGGGAGGCGGAAGAAAAAGAGGCGGTGGAAATAGAGCTCGTAAAGGGGGCGATCTCCGCTATGATCTCAAAGTTTCTTTTAAAGAATCTGTTCTTGGAACAGAGAAAAAAATTCAAATTCCAAGAAAAGCATCTTGTGTTTCCTGTGAAGGTTCAGGGGCTGCTAAAGGAACAAAGCCAGTTACTTGTTCTACATGCCGTGGACAAGGCCAAGTTGCAGTTCAGCAAGGTTTCTTTACTTACGCTTCTACATGTCCTGATTGTAACGGTAGTGGCAAAAGTATTTCCACTCCATGCGGTGATTGTAAGGGAACAGGGTTTCAAACCAAATCATCAAATATCAATGTTAAAATTCCAGCCGGAATTGATACTGGCATGAGACTTCGCGTGACAGGAGAAGGAGAAGGCGGTTTAAATGGTGGACCAGCCGGTGACCTTTATGTGTTTATTGAAGTAGAGGCTAATCCTTATTTTAAGAGAGAAGAATTTGATCTTGTTTATTCACTTAAAATTGGTGTGGCACAAGCAATACTAGGCACAGAAGTAACAATAGACTGTTTTGAAGAAGAGCCTCGTAAAATTGAAATTCCTGCAGGAATACAACCAGGCCAACGTCTTGTTGTTCAAGGTGCAGGGATTCCAAAATTAGAAAAGTATGGTAGAGGTAAGGGAGACCTCGTCATAGAAGTGAGTGTTGAAATTCCTACGAAAGTTAATAAAGAGGCGGAAGAACATTTAAGAGCTTTTGCTCAAAAAGTTGGGCAAAACGTAAAAAATAGCAATGGTTTTTTTGACAAAATATTTGGGTAATACAATATGAAAATACATTTTTTTAATACGCTTACTGGAAAAAAAGAAAAATTTAACACATTAAATGAAGGTAAGGTAAAAATGTATTGTTGTGGTGTTACTCCTTATGGAAACACGCATATTGGCCATAGTCGCACTTTTTTTTCTTATGACTTATTATATCGTACATTAGTTGATAATGAAATGAACGTAGAATGGGCTAGAAATATAACAGATGTCGATGATAAAATTATACATAAAGCAAATCAAGAAGGTGTTTCTTGTGCTGATATTGTATCGCGTTATGTTTCTGAGCAAGACGAAATGCTTGAACTCTTTAATTTGCAAAGACCACAGCATGAGCCTAAAGTAACAGAAAATATTCCTCAAATTATTTCACTAATAGAAAAATTAATTCATAAAGAATTAGCATACGTAACAAACTCTGGAGTTTATTATAGAGTCCGTAAGTTTGTAGAGTATGGTAAATTAAGTAAAAATAAAATTGATGATTTGAAAAAAGGTGCTCGAATTGAAATAGATGAAGCAAAAGAAGATGCTCTTGATTTTGCACTATGGAAATTTGCAAAAGAAGGTGAAATTTATTGGGCTTCTCCATGGGGAAATGGTCGTCCAGGTTGGCATGTAGAATGCTCTGCTATGATCCATTCTTTATTTGGTGACTCTATAGATATTCATATGGGAGGAAGAGATCTCATATTTCCGCACCATGAAGCTGAAATTGCACAGTCTGAAGGAGCAACAGGAAAACCTTTTTCATCTACTTGGCTTCATGCAGGTATGGTAACGCTTTATGGCGAAAAAATGAGTAAAAGTACAAATCATTTTGTTGCTATTAAAGACTTTTTATCAAAATACCCTTCTGAAGTATTAAGGTTGGTTTTTTTGTCGGTTTCCTATGGACAACCACTCGATTTTACCTTTGAAATGACGACAGAAAACTTAAAAAAATTGGCAAAAATTTATCGTTTTGTTTCTTTAGTGGATGAGTATTCAAACCAAAATACGAATCCTCAAAATCAATCTAGTGAATTTATTTTTACGGAGCTTGAAACTTTAATTCCAAAAATGAGAGAATTTTTAGCGGACGATTTAAATAGTAGCGCTGCCCTTGCCGTATTTTTTGATTTTATTCGAAATATAAATACAAAACTAAGTGCTCTTGAAAAATCGGGAAAAATGTTGTCTGAAAACGATTTAACTATTTTAAAATCTAAATGGCCAGAATTTAAAAACTGGATGAAAAATGCAATGGGTCTACTTGTAGAAGAGCCAAATGTATTTTTTGAAAATTTAAGAAAATATAATTTAGCTTCCGAAATATCTTCTTCCGAAATTCAACAAAAATTAGAAGAACGAAAAAGGGCTCGAGCAAATAAAGATTGGGCAAAATCCGATGCAATACGAGATGAGCTTTTGGCACAAGGTGTTCAAATTCAAGATGCTCCTTCTGGAACAAAATGGACTATTATAATATAGTCCTTTTTTTATGTTTATTTAATAAAATTTATTAGGAGTTTCATATGGTGCGCCAAGATAAGTGCGTAAGAACCAGTGAGTGCGAATCTCACCCACGTAAAGATTAGCCATCAGCGTGGAAGTAAGCAGTGCGATTAATAAGGTAACAAATTAATTGAAGCCATTGTGA
>NZ_JBIPMD010000044.1:0-18324 GCF_044369315.1 Silvanigrella sp. | reverse complement strand
CTTTCAAAAGCGACTTGTTCTGACAGTTTTAAAAGTCTATTTTCCATCTCCATTTAAATCTCCCCCTCAAAAGGAAATTTAAATCTGTATTTACGTTTTGTAAAAATCACTTATTGGGAGGACACATTTGGAATTTGTGATTTAGCTGGCAATGTAGAGGAATTTGTCTCTAATCCCTATTTTGTTTATCCAAATGGAAAACTTATTTTAGATGATCTCTATAAAATAAGGAATTCACCATATCCAATGACACGAGGTGGAAGTTTTACCAGAAGTTGTGATTTAGCTCGCAGCAAAAGAAGACATGGTTTTTTTGAAGGTGAAATTTATGTCATTGGTTTTCGTTTAGCTAAAGATGGAGTTTAAATTGATTAGAATAAAAGATTTACATTTTTCGTATTTTGAAAAGAGACATCTTTTTTCAAAACCAATTCGAAAAAATATTTTAAATAATTTTTCATTAGAAATTCCTGAATCTTGTCTATTTGGCCTCATTGGAGAAAATGGAAGCGGAAAAACAACATTAACAAAAATATTAATGGGAGCTTTTAAGCCAGAACAAGGGAGTGTTACCATAGAGTATTTTGGTGACCCATATAATGGGAAAAATAACTGGAAAGAGTCCATAGGAATTATCTCAGGTGCAACTTCTAAAATTTTTAATTCAATGTTTTTATTTGAACAAGTAAAATATTTTGAAATTCTTTATGCAAAATTTTGTATTCATTCTTTTAATAATTATATCGATTTTTTTAATATAAGGCACATCTTAAATAAAAGAGCTGCAAGTATTTCATTTGGTGAAAGAATAAAATATGAAATTGCATTAACTTTGTCCTATTTTCCAAAAATTTTAATTCTTGACGAACCAACTGTTGGTTTAGATACGATTGCAATTCAGCAGGTACGTGAAATACTAACTAAATATGTTCAGCAACATAAGGCATGTGGAATATTAACATCTCATAATTTAAAAGATATAAATGAAATGACAAATTTTTTTGGATTTTTAAAAAATGGTAGCATTATTAGTTTCTTCAATAAAAATGAAATGAGTCTTTCAGAAATTGAGAAAAAATATGTTGAATTATATTCTTGATGTAAAAAAATACTTAAAAATTTACAATGAATCTCCAAAATTTAGTTTTGGTCTTTTTATTCTAATATATATGATTGTTTATATTATTCTTACAGATTGTTTAATATGGTATTCCTCAGGCCATCTTTCAGGAATAAGCTGGAAAAAATTAATTGTTTACTCAATATTTTCTTATCCTATTTGGATGCAATTAGGAATTAAAGGATTATCAGTTGAACAAGGCGATTTAATTACAAGTGGAAGATGGTTTGTTATAAATACTTTACCCATAAATACAACTATCTTAATTTTATTTAATTCGTTAGGCGTTACTTTTAAAAGTTTCTCATTAAGAATTTGTTTGGCTGCTTATTTTATAACAATGTATTATTTTTCAAGAAATATTTTTATTTCTTTATTAGGTATTTCTTGTTTTTTTATTGGTTGTTTAAATATTAATTTAATCCAAATATTAGGAAAATATCTTTCTCCAAAGGCATATATATTTATTTTTAGTTCAATTTTATATAGTTTATTATCTTTTTTATCAGGTGCTTTTTTTTCACTTGGATTCTTTTTTGATATTAGAAATTTATCTTTATTTAATCCTACTTATATAGCAGTCTCATTGCCAATAGAGAACTTAGTAAATATTATTTTTCAAACTACTATACAAGAGAATTTATTAAAAGATTTTATTACAAATATTATTTACTCTTTATGCTGGTCATTACTTCTATTTATTTTTGCTATATTTGTTGAGGAAAAAAGACGTGAGTCATTTTACAGATAATCTATCAATTGCAAAAAGACAATTTAAAGCTTTTTTAATAGTTAGTTTTTATGGCTCAAGAAAAAGGTTTAAATTAAGCTTATTAGAACTCATACCTCAAACGATATTTTATTTAGGTAATTATTTTATTATTATCACATTATTTAAAGATATAAATGGACATAAAGTTGCTAATACAGATTTAGTTCTATTTACACTTAGCATGATTACGGCAGATGCAATAGGTGATGCAATTATTTTTAAGGGTTTAGGAGAATATTTATTTCATTTAAGAAAAGGAAATTGTGTTCATTTCTTTTCTCTGCCTGGAATATCTGCTTTAAAAGTTTTATTATTCAGATTTGATTTACCTATGGTTATTTTTGGATTAGCAAGTTTTTTTATTGCAATTAATATGATAATTACATATTATAATGTTAATTTAATTATTTATTATAGTATTTTTACAATATTTGGAATATTTTGTCACTGTATTTTAAGTAGCGCTTTTTTTATCATTCAAGCTTATTTTAATTCAGCAACACCAATATCATACGGTAATATTGCTGCAAGGCTTTATATAAAACCTCTTCAAATTATTATTAATAACATCTATGGAATAATTGTATTTACTTGTATATATCCAGTATATTTTGTAACAGCAGCTAGTAATTCATTCTTTAATGAAAACCAGATTTTTATTAAAAATATAATTGCATTCTCAATTTCAGGTATGATGTCCATAGTAATTTGGTTCTTATTAATAAATTTTATTGTGAAAAAGTCAATTATAAAATATTAAAATTTTCTATACCGTCAATTGATACACTTTTCTTCTTTAAAATTTTATATTATAATTTATATTGACTTCAAATTTTTTAAAATGATAAACAAATTTTATAAGAGAATGAAATGATTAAATCTGCTGTCTTGTGTTTCATGATTTTTATTTATTTTAAAATTTATGCTGACGATTTAAAAAATATAGTTATCTATTCGGATGAAGATATTCCTTATGTAACAGTAAATAAAGAGGGTGTTATTGATGGTGGATTGGCTACAGAAGTAATGTATAAAGTTTTAAATAAACTAAAACTTCCGAAATCAACAATTGAAAATGTACCTTGGGCACGAGCTTATTTTAATGCCACAACAAAACCAAATGTGATTATTTATCCAATTGTAAAAACAACAGAAAGACTTGAAAAGCTTGATTTTATAATTAAAATACTCGATTCAACTGTTTTTTTATACAAATTAAAAAGTAGAACAGATATAATAATAAAAAATTTAGATGAAGCTAAAAAACATCGTATTTGTGCTGTTCGAGATGATTATCGAGCTGATTATTTAAAAGCAAATAATTTTGAAGATATTGATTTAGCAACAAATTCAACTCTAAATGTTAAAAAATTTATTGAAGGTCGTTGCGATTTAATTATATCAACCGAAATTGGTATTCAAAACAAATTAAAAAGTCTTAAATATGAATTTAATTTAATTGAAAGTATTTTTCCACTAAAAAACTTAGACAGCGCATTATATGCAGCAATAAATAAAAATACTTCAAAAGAAATAAAAGATAAAATTAAAATAGCAGCAGAGTCAATAAAATAATGATTTTCAAACTGTTTAAGATGGATGTAATAAAAATGACTTTCATAACTTTAAAAAGATGTTTATAATAAAAAATAAACTCCTTCTAAAGGAAGAAAAATGCTTAAAAAACTCTTCATTTTTTTTTGTATTCTTGTCATTCCTTTCCCCTCAGCATATTCGGATGATAATGTTATACCCATTACAGGAAATGAATCTCGATTTCCAAAAATCTATCTAGATACAAGCAAACAACCAAAAGGACCTCTTATTGATGCAATGAATTTGGTGGCAAATGAAATGAATATTCTTGTTCATTATGAACTTTTTCCATGGCCAAAGGCTTGTGAAGAAGCCTTAAAAGGTAATTTTGGGATTATTGGCATTTCAAAAACGATAGATCGATTGAAAGATTATGATTTTTCGGAAGAACCTCTTCTCTATGACAAACTTTTATTTGTAACAATAAAATCAAATAAAATGAAATACGATTCGAATGAAGATTTAAAAAATCTTAAAATAGGAACTGTCCGTGGCGCATTTTATGGTTTAGAATATGAAAAATTGCTAAAAGAAAATCAATTTACCCGAATTGAAAGTTATAATCTTGAAAGCGAATTAGAAATGCTTTTATCAAAAAAAATTGATGCTGTTATTTATAGTTCTGGTGAAAATATTTCTACTAAAGCAGCTTTAGAAAATGTGATTCAAAATAGTAAAAATCAAAATCTTATAAAAAATAAAAATAAATTCAGAATTTTAAAAAAACCTTTCAGTTATGACCCAAATTATTTTGCTTATTCGAAGACTTTAAAAAAGAAAGATTTTTTAAATAAAATGGATATAGCTATTCGAAAATTAAGAAGTCTAGGTAAATTAAATTCAATTGAAAAATAAATAAAATTATGTAAAAAATATATATAAAAATATTTTAAAAAATTAATCTTTTCCTGGATACGAATGAAATTTTAAAAGTTTTTCAAAATGATCAAGCCAAGAAACACGTTCTTTGATCATAACTTGGGAATCGGGTGGACTTGAAGAAAGATCATCTAGTGTTCCAGAATGCACATCGATAAGCCCTGGTAAAAGAACTTCATTTCTATAAAACATTCCTGTTCCGCAGTTGCCACAAAACTCTCGTGTCCCATTTTTAGAAGAAGCATAAGAATTGGGACTTCCCGTAATTTTAATTTGATCTTTTTTAAATGCAATCCATCCCACCATTGGTGCCCCTGACCAGCGTCTGCAATCGGTACAATGGCAAAGAGAATGATAGACTTCTTGTCCTTCTGTAACATATGAAATAGCACCACAATGGCATTTACCTTTTCTCTGAATCTCTATTTTCATTTTGTTATCCTTAGAATTTAAAACAAAAAAACGAACCCTAATTATTGGTAACCTAAATTTTAAATTTTGCAAAATATTTATATATAATGAATAAAATTTGAGATATTTATTTAATTTAGCTAATATATTTTTATAAACATTTTAAAATTGAAATTTAGGGAGAAAAAATGATATTGTCTAAAATTTTAATAAAATACCTATATATTTTTATTTTTCTATTTTTTACAAATCATATTTTAGCAAATACAAGAGAACCAATTTTATTAGATGAATCTTTTTTTACAGAACATAATAAAAAATTAAAACGAGATCAATTTGAAGCTACTTCCCTACTTTATAAAAAAAAGAAAACATATGATGGCTATTATTTAAAAGATATATTTAAATTTAAAAATATAGATATTTTAAAATTAGATGTAGTCACTTTTGACGCAAAAGATGGTTTTAAAATATCTATACCAGCATCTTTTATCAATGAAAATGATCCTTTATTATCGATTCGAGATGCTTCATTAGCAATTGGTAAAAACTGGGAGGAAGTCCAAGATGGAGGACGTATCATTGATGGAGGGCCTTATTATTTAATGTGGGATTTAAAGAAATATAAAGTTCCTGAAAATTATTGGGCTTTTGGTGTCGTTAAAATTTTATTTCAATCTTTTAAAGAGACATATGGAGAAAGTATACCTGAAAATACAAGTAATAAAAAAATAATGCAAGGTTTTCAAATATATCAGTCGAGTTGTTCGGGATGTCATTCAGTTAATTTAGTGGGAGGAACATTGGGGCTTGAAATGAATGTTCCTAAAAACTTTACAGAATATTTGTCAAAAAGATTTATTATAAGTTATTCAAAATCACCATCATCGTATAGAGCAAATGCAAAAATGCCTCCACAGCATTTTTTATCGGTAAATGAAATTAATTTAGTAATAGCTTATTTAGAGGCAATGAAGTATAATAAAGTTTGTAATACAGATGATAGTTGCCAAAAATTAGTGTCGAAAAAATAATTTAACTAACTTTACAATCTTTTAATATTTGTTCAAATATTCCAGAAACTTCAAATTCAGCAATGGAATCTTTTTTGGCAGCTAAAATATCTCGTTGCATTTTTACGCCATCACGACAGCTAGGACAACCACTTACGACAACTTGTGGTGGTTCTTCTCGAATTTGTTCGAATAATTTTTCTGAAATCTTTGTACCTATTTTTGGGTGTTTTAATCTTCCAGTTCCTGAAAGTCCACAGCATTTATCGTAAGCAGCAACTCCTGTAAAATACATTTTTAAAAGCTCAATTTGAGCTTGAGTTGCCGATTTTGTATTATGGCATGGTACTTTAAGACCCACATTCTTATTAGACTTTTTAAGTGAATAAGAAGATGTATTACTTAATTCTTTATTTTGTTGTGATTTTTTTAATAAATTCATAGCTAATTCAGCAGTATCTTTTACTTCAAAATCTATTTTTAAAATATCAAAATCTTCGGGAAGTTTTGCTTTTAAACGAACTTGCTCACGGATGACTTCATCTTTCATTAATAAACGCATTTCTTTAATTGCTTCACAACAAGTTGGACAATTAGAAAATACAATAAATTTTGGAATTTCAATCAAACTAGATTTGCACTCTTCAATTAAGCGATAAATACATTTTGTAATTTCGATTAAACTTAAAATTTGGCTTTGTTTTGCACGTTCATGAAGACCATCAGCTTCAAAAGGAAAACCGCAGCACATTTTTTTCTCAAGATCTACAATACGTGCATTTAAAATATTTTTAAAATATTCATCCACACTTGAGGTTGCATTTGGATTTCCATAAGTGTCCATGCAACCACGGTATCGAATAAATACAGTATTATTTTCATTTGAATCATGAGCAACAAATTTTTCGTTACTTTCATCTTTTTTAATTAGAACAAAATTATCATTTGGATCTATTTTTGTTCCGTTTTCATTTGCTTGATAATGAGTTAATGAAAGTGTTGGGGGAACAGTATAAGATTTAATCCAATCAGGTACCGATTTTAGTTTACGAAAAAAAGTTAAAAAAGGAGCTCCTAATAAAATAAAAAAAGCGACTACTTTATATGTAAAAGATTTAAAGAAATCTTCACCCATTAGGCGTTCATAAACAAATCCCCATATTTTAGATCCCATTGAAGGGAGTTTACCCATTTTATGATAAGCTCTCATTAAAGGGTGAATTTCAATATCTACAGGGCAGGCTTTATCACACTTGCGGCAATAAAAACATTTTGAAAGAAGGGCAGCGCTTTCTTTCATCATGAGGGAAGTTGTTGTTAATATTTTATCGATTAAATGAGGATCTCCCGTTTGTTCTGCCCCTCTTCGTAAATGTGAAATACGTTCCATGAACATTAAAACATTTCTTTTGCTAGGTAACACTGAGGTTTTGCTATTACGTTTTTTTTCTCTCTCTAGTTCGTGTTCGGCATCTATGACGGGACAAATTTTACAACTATTGCAACGTGTACAACGCTGTCCTTCTTGAATTGCAAAATTTTCTGCAATTGTAATTTGTGTCTCTGCGCTTAATAATTCATCTGGACGTTTTGCAATTAATTTTGATTTTACTAGGGAATCTCTTATGCATTTTGCACTTGTATTTAGTAAACGAGCTCTTAAAGAACGTGCATGGCTTGTTCTTAAAAATAAAGTTTCTGGATTAAATAAATCTTTTGGATCTAAAATATCTTTAATTGCGCACATGCGCTTAAAATCTTCTTGAGGAATATAATTCAACCATAAAAAAGGTGCTTTTCCAGCAACGCCATGTTCTCCCGTAAAACGAGCGCTTCCATTTTTATCCGAAGGAGGAGCTAAATTTTGTGCTTTTCCAATCACATTTTCAAGATAATCCCATGCGATATCGGCTTGTTCTTCGTCATATAAATCAAAACCACCAATATTCCAATGAATAATTGCAGTATGATTTGGAGTTAAATGTCCAAAAAGCACATCTTGTTTTTGTTCTGAATTTTCTCTTGGTTGTGTATTTGCAACAATTTTTAAAACTTCACCTAAATATTCAGTTCGAATTTCCATATCTGTTTTGCATTTTGTGCGAAGTTTTTTAGGAAGTTCTTCTCTTGGTTTTCTTAGTATTTCAAATTCTTCAATATTGTTACTTTGTAATAGTGGATTTGTTTTATCTACTTTTAAAACAACATCTTCAACTTTTAAATTTAATTCTTGAATTGCTTTATGAGCAGTTTGTTCATTTAACAAATGCTTTTCGAGACAGTTTTCTTTGCTGTTACCTTCAACAGCTAAAATAATAACTGCTTCATCATTTTTTGAAAAAACACTTGGAAAGTCTTGCATTAAGTAACGGCGAATACTTTGACCTGATATAAATTCAAAATACTCTGGTTGTACTGTTTTAGATAATTTTTTTATAGCTCGCGTTGCAGCCATAGCAGCATCGACATTATTAAAATGCCAACGAGATGCTTGAAGCCATTCTAAAGGTTTTTCAATTTCAAATGTGACCTCATAAATAAAACCCGTTGAACCTTCAGCTCCAACAAAAGCAGAAATAGGCAATGTCGGAGAATTTTTCATGGTATCAATATTAGATTCGCCTTTTTGCAATTGTTCAGCGCGTTGCGCAATCATATTTGCTGCGGCTTTCATTCCTTGTAAAGGAACAACAATGCCTTGTGAGTTTGGCGTAATACAAGCTATCAATCTTTTATTTTTTATTTCATCTAAATCAGATTTAAATTTATTTGTATTTTCTATACTAAAAAATTTTCTTGCCAATAAAAAGGGTTCATTATTAATACAATCGGTTTCTTCTTTATCGGCAGAAAAGCATAACGCAGTCCCATCTAAGGTAACAGCTCTGCCGTGTAATATAACTTCAAAAGCTTTTCGCCCGCCATTACTTCCTGTCGCAGCAATTCCACCTGTCGCAGCTCTAGGGGTGTTTGGATCACATCTTAAAACAAATCCCCTTTTTGCTAAATAGGAAACAAGGTCTTTAAATGGAACGCCAGATCCTACTGAAATTTCAAATTTATCTTGTGATCTTCTACTTGGTTTGATTTCTGAAATGTGATCTATTCCTCGAACACTTATCGTAACAGCGGGTGCCATGGGAGTTACACCCATATTGTAGCCGCCGCCTTCTCCATATGGGATCATAGGTACGTCATTTTTATATAATAAAGTAACAATCGATTGTAATGCTTTACTAGAGTAAACATGAATGACAGCTTCAGTTATTAATGCACGGTGTTCCATACTGTCTGCAGAAAAAGCTTCACGATCTAACCAAAGAGCAGAAAAGTTTCCTTCACCTACAATGTCTATTATTCTATTTTTTAAATTTTTTAATTTATTTCGAATTTCAAAAGTTTTTTGTACACGTTTTGTTATAAATTGACATAAGTCAGGTTCGAGTTCTTTATTTAAAATTGGAAATATATGATTATCAAATTCATCTCTTGTAATAATGCTGGGTAGAAATGTATGTTTTCCAGAAGTATCAATTCCTAATGTATCATAAACTTTTTTTGCAGCATCACTCGGCATAGGAGGCATCAGTCCAGCAAGGTCTAGCCAATTATCAAGTTCCGCCGTATTCATTTTGAGATCCTTTATCTTATAGTTCTTGTGTAGTTAGTTTTTCTTCATGAAACGTCATAAGGTTACCGAGAACCCTTTCTCTGACAGCCTTTAATTGATTTGCTTTGTATTGTTCATGAGAAGCGGGACCAAATTTAGCCATTTCATAACTTTCTTGATCCATCATTTGAATTTCAATCGGAAAATAATGGGCAAAATATTGTGGTATCACGCTTTCCATCCAAGGTTCTTGTCTTAATATTCCGGTATATCTTCGAAGTTGATTTGTCATAGATTCTAACACAAGAAAAGCAGGATTTGGGGTGCGTACTAAATGTCTGACAGTAAATTGAAGAGATTTATAGTGTTGACTTGTAAATGAATTTGCTCTTTTAGGTACTTCATCAAAATTCGTACCTGACCAACTCATATTTTTGCACATTTCTTCGAATTCTTTATCTGTTAAAGTACCACATGAGTTTAGTTCTTTAAGAAAATTATAAACTTTTTTTGGATGTTTTATATTTAATAATGAATTTCGTGTCCTTATAGAAACCACTTGATGGGGTATAATAATATCCGATTCTATTAATAATTTTAAAAGCAACGGAATTTCGTTTGGATTTTGAACTACAAATCGGACCCCTAAATAATCAAATACTTCATCAACAATGCTGTCAGGTTTATGCAAAAGCTTTAATACAATACTAGTTCTTGTTTTTGCTTCTTTCCACTCCACTTTATTAAGTCGAATAATAAGATCTTTAAATCGACAATCTAGTGTTTCATTATTATTTTGATGTAAAATATTTCGAATACGTGAAAATATCTGCTCTCGAGCATCATCAATGATATGAAGTCTTCCACTATATTGTAAATTTGAAATAGCATACATTACCTTTAAAATAGAACAGCACCATAATCTAAGGTAACGTTTACGAGGATGAAAGGAACTTGCATGAATTAATAAATCACATGGATTTGTCATATGAAGTAATTGGGAAGGAACTATAAATTTATCTCGTTCTGAATGTGTAAGTAAGATGTGTCTGATAAAAAATAGAGCTTCACCAAAAAATTGCTCAAATTGTTTTAAGTGCATTTGGTTTGTTAAATCGAAACCACAATTTTTTAAAAAGATCTCTGCTTGAGCTTCTGTTTTAAAATTTAAATTTCTTTGTGAAAATGAGTTTTTAATGCCAAGGATAACTTCAAATTCTTGCCAAGGAATATTCCATGGAGAATGAAAAGAGGACATAAATGGCTCAGAATGGTTCTTATTTTCATGCTGCCTTTGGATTTCTTTCAATTATAAACCCCCAAAACCGACAAAATCCAGACGTTTACAACTCTTGGTCTAGAATGGCTATTCTATATTTGGCAGTTATTTATGAAAAAGGAAAGGAGGCGCATTTGTTTCGTAAAAAAAATATGAAAAGAGAAAAGACGCACCATTTTCTTCTAGCCTTATTTGCTCTTTTAAACAGTTTATTCATTTTTAATCATGTACTTGCGGCCGATGACAAAAAAAAAGACGATAAACCTGCTGCTGCACCCCCAGCAGGTCCTCCTGTTCCTATTTACATTCCCCCTTTGCCGCGTCATGTTGAATTCCCTCCTATCACTTATGGCAAAGAGGCTTCCATAGAAGGGGAAACGGAATTGAATATATCAAAAATGAGATTTTGGTATGTTGCCATCTTAGCTTCTTGGAATGTAAAGTCGAATGAAATTACTGATATTCTTAATAAAAATTATAAAGTTTTTGCCCAAAGAAATGTTGGAGTAATCGCTTTATACTCCAATGACACAAAAGAGTCTGTTGCCAATTGGAGAAAAAAAAATAATCCCTTATTTATGAATGAATTTGCTTCCCGAAATTTTTTAGATGCTTTAAAAAATCCTAAAATTCCAACTGTTTGGGTAATTGGAAATCTTGGAGAAGTTTTACAGCGTTTAGAGCTTCCTACAAAGGAAGAAATGCAAAAAAGTGTAGAAAAAGTCATGATTTTGACAGGTTTCTAATAAAAAAAAAGGATTAAGCGATAACATAGAAATTAGCACAAAATTTTTGAGAGCTTGTCATAGTTATATATTTATTATACTGTAGAGACCGCTTCTTTTAAACCTAGGAGAGAGTTGAATGCTGAATATGGAAAGATTAAAAAACAAATTATCTTTTTCAATCATCATTCCACTTACTATTGCTTTAACAGGATGCCTTAATTCAAATAACAACAGTGCAAGTCAAAACTTAGTTTTAAAGGGTTCCGTTGCTGAATTAAAGGAAACTGTCGTGCTTGACCCCGCTTTTATTCACCGCCAAGAATTGGCTGAGCGGAGTTTTTTTGGTTTTTCCGGAGCACAACACAATCATCTTAATAATGATCATATAGTAATGAATGATGATGAAATTGATGAATATATTAGTGAAGATACAAAGGTTTCACTAGATTCAAAAGCGGGTAAGTTTGGAAGGCTTGAGATCCTTTGGCCTGTAAATGGTAAATTATCCAGTCTTTTTGGAATGCGTACCTTAGGATTTAGTTCTAAAAAAACTCGAAAGAGCCGTAGTAAGATCGTTTCAAAAACGCGGATGCATTCTGGAATTGATATTAGTGCTCCTGTAGGAACGCCAATTCATTCTTCTTATGATGGTGTTGTCTTGTTTTCTGGAAATAAAAATGGATACGGAGAATCTGTTATTATTGGTCACAATGCAGAGCACGAAACACTTTATGCACACATGAGTAAAATTGTGGTTCATGATGGTCAATTTGTGCGAAGTGGTCAGCTTGTAGGCTTTGTTGGTAAAACAGGTCGGGTTACTGGTGCAAACTTGCATTATGAAACACGTATTTCTGGAGTTGCCTATAATCCTCTCGCTTATTTACCTTCAAGTGGCAATAATAAAATGAAGGTGGGAATGCAAACGCCTTCTATAGCAAGTCAAATTGCCTTTTATCAAAATTTATCTAAAATGGCATTTGTTTCAGATAAATCAAAAAGTGTTTCCAACTAGAAAAATTCTTTTTCTATCATGTAAGGTACTTGTTTAAATACAAGTGCCTTTTTTTATAATTAAAAAATATTAAAAATAGTTGAGAACAGCTAATTAAGAGGGGTATAATATATTCATTATAATCTTTCTTAAAAGGCGGAAAATCTATGTTCATCAAAAAGAATATTATTTTAAGCATTTTTAATATTTTCATTTGTACATTGAGCTTTGCATCGAATACAGATCAGGTTAAATTTGAAAAAAAGCCAACTTACTATGAAAAAATGCCAAAACTAAATAAAGGAGGCGTATTGCATGTTCCTTTGTCAAATGATCCTAAAGTTATGAATCCTTTATTAAGTGACGATTCAGAATCAAATTCAGTAGAAGGCTATTTATGGATGTCATTATTTAATTTAGATCCAGAAACTCTAAATTTTATACCCGCATTAGCGACTGAATATGTGATATCAGGAGATAAAAAAAGTTATACATTTAAATTAAATGAACTTGCAAAATGGCAAGATGGAACTCCAGTGACATCGGAAGATATAAAATTTACATTTGATACCCTTATGGATCCAAAAACTCATGCTGCTGCTTTGAGAAGTTTTTTTGAAGGTGTTTCGCTAAAAGTGATTGATAAACTTAATTTTACCTTTCAAGTTGAGGAACCAAAATTTGATACATTAAATTTTCTTATTGCTTTTATCCCAATTCAAAAAAAACAATTTGAGTTTTCAAAGGACTTTAATAATGATAAAGGAATTATGAATCCAATTGGAAATTCAGCTTATGTAATGGAAAAATACTTAAGAAGTCAAAAAATTATTTTTAAGAGAAATAAAAATTGGTGGGCGAAAGATTTACCAAACTATAAAAACAGATTTAATTTAGATGAAATTATTTTAGATATTATTCCAGATCCAAATTTAGCTTATGAGAAATTTTTAAAAGGCGATATTGATCTAATTTCTTTTAATGCAGAACAGTGGAATAATAAAGTAACAGGTGTAGATAAAGAAAAGTTTGGCAGTAATCCTCAGCAAAAGAAAGTTTGGTCATTAAAAGAAAAAAATAAGTTTCCTAAACCTTACTCTTTTATTGCATGGAATTTAAAAAATCCTTTATTTCAAAATGTAAAAACAAGAACGGCTCTGTCTTACTTAGTTGATTATAAAAAAATTAATGACACAGTATTTTATAACTTATATACACAAAGTACTTCTCCTTTTGGTTCTTTTACTGAAAACTCAGATCCTGAGTTAAGAAAAAAAGATAAAATTATAGCATTTGATAAAACAAAAGCATTATCTTTATTAAAAGAAGATGGTTGGATGAATGATGGCTCAGGTGTTTTATTTAAAGAAATAAATGGGAAAAAATTGATATTTGAGTTTACTTTAGATACAAATACAAATAATCCTGCACGACTTAAAATTGCACAAATTGTAAAAGAAACTTATAAGACCGCAGGAATCAAAGTTAATATTCGAACAACAGAATGGAATTCTTTTTTAGATAATTTAAATAAACGAAAATTTGAAGCTCTTATTTTGGGATGGTCTGGTACTTTATTTCCAAATGCAAAACAAATTTGGGATTCTAGTTCAGAAAAAAATGAGGGTTCAAACTTTATTAGTTATAACAATTCAAAAGTCGATGAGTTAATTAAAAAATCAAATGTTGAATTTAATCAAAATAAAAGAAATAAAATAATGCAAGAGATTAATAGAATCATTTATCAAGATCAACCTTACACGTTTCTCTCTGAAGTAAACTTTATATTAGAGGGTTTAAATAGTAAAATTAATTCTCCAAGATGGATATCTACATATGAATCGGGTGCTGCTAGTGATTTATTTTACTTAGTTAAATAAGTTGGGAAATATGAGAAAATACTTTATCAGAAGGTTTCTTGCAATTATTCCTATGTTTTTTCTAATGACAGCATCTTATTTTTGTATTCAAAATTATTTGCCTGGTGGCCCTGTCCAAGAGGCTTTAGCCCGTATTCGTGGAATGGGTGGTGAAGGTGGTTCTACAAAAAGTACAAGTATGGGCCCTGAAGACATTAAAAAACTAACCCATGAATTAGAAGTACAGTATGGGTTAGATAAACCCGCTTTAACACGTTACTTTATTTGGGTAAAAAATATTTTATCGTTAAATTTTGGAGATTCACTTACAACAAGAGCACCTGCAATTGATCAAATTATAGAACGGCTACCAATTTCGTTGTCCTTTGGTATTCCTGGGTTTTTTTTAACCTATTTAATTGCAATTCCATTGGGTGTTGTTATGGCTTTAAAAGAAGGCTCTAAATTTGACACCATTTCATCATTTATTTTATTTGTTACTTATAGCATACCAGCTCTTGTTTTTGCCGTGATTTTTTTACTGTTATTTTGCACGGATCGATTTTTACCAATTGGAGCTCTTTTTCCGCTAGGAGGATGGAGATCAGATAATTATGAAGACTTATCATTTATATTAAAATTTGTTGATTTAATAAAGCATATGTTTCTTCCCGTTCTTGCATCTGTCATTGGTAATTTTACTGTATTTGCAATGCTTCAAAAAGATAGTATGCTTGAAGTTATTCGATCAGATTATATTCGAACAGCAAGAGCAAAGGGATTAAGCGATAATGTGATAGTATTTAAACATGCTTTACGTAACGCTTTATTGCCTCTTATGGTTGGTTTTGGCGCTGTTTTGGGTTCATTTTTAGGTGGTTCTATTATTATAGAACCTATATTTGGACTTCCTGGTATTGGAGTTTTAAGTTTGCAATCTCTCGCATCACGAGATTTAAATGTTGTAATGGCTATTGTAGTTCTGCAATCTTTGGCTATTTTATTTGGTCAAATATTAAACGATATTGTATATGTAATAGTTGATCCACGTATTGAATATAAATAAAAATGGAATTTTATGACATCAATCATGAAAAGAAAATGGAAAACATTTTTCTCTCAAAAAAAAGCAATTGCTGGATTGATTGTCTTTATCATTATTTTATTAGCGGCTATTTTTGCAAATTTTATATCAAATAACAAACCCATATTATTAATTCGATCTGATATAAATAATGAAAATCACAAATTAAATATTTTTAGTAGCAAATTATATTTTCCTGTTTTAATAAATTATCAGCCTCAGGACTTTCATATTTTAGATTCATTTATTATCGATTATAAAATTTTAGAGGATAATGATAAAAAAAATAACATAAAAACATATTCTATTTATCCTTGGAATAAATGGGATGCAGAAGAACAATCTGACTCCAATTTAAGTCCACCATCAGCAACTCATTGGCTAGGAACAGATAATTTAGGTAGAGATATTTTTGCAAGATTAATTTATGGAGTTCGAATTTCATTAGGATTTTCTATTATTTTATGGATTATTTCTTATATTTTAGGTGCATTTATTGGTGCATTGCAAGGGTATTTTTTTGGAATTTTTGATTTTATATTAGAACGATTTAAAGAGTTAATAGCGATTATTCCTATGTTAACTTTGGTTATTTTAGTAACTGCAATTACAAAAAGTCAATCTTTTTGGATTATTCTTTTTTTAGTTTTGATATTTGGATGGATGGGCATTGCAAGCCAAATTAGAGCAAATGTTTTATCTATTCGCAAGCGTGAATTTTGTGAGGCTTCTATTGCTCTAGGGGGTTCACATTTGCGGGTTTTAGCAAAACATATTTTACCTAATTCATTAACTCCATTAATAACGTTAAGTCCATTTGCTATTGAGGGAGGAGTTTCTTTACTTGCTGCTTTAGATTATTTAGGATTTGGATTACCGCCTCCAACGCCAAGTTTAGGAGAGCTCATGTCTCAAGGAAGGGATAATATTCAAAATGCCCCATGGCTTTTAATTTCACCGGTAGTTACAATTCTACTCATTTTAATTTCAGTTAGTTTAATTGGTCAGGCTTTGAGAAAAACATTTGATCCAAAGGTAAATGAATAAAAAGGGGATTATAAAATGATAAAAGGATATAAGGTAAAAAAATTTTTTAAATTATTTATTTGTCATGCAGGATTTTCTTTTATAGGGATTTATTCTTTAAATTCTTTTGCTAGTGATAATAATTTAAAGATAATAATTCCTGCTGATAAAAATGGAGGAATTGATTATATAGCAAGAAAATTGGGAGAGTTTTTAAATGATGAGAAAATAATAAAACAAATTCAATACGAAAATATTCCAGGTTCAGGAGCTAGTAAAGGTATTGAAGAATTTTTAAAAATAAATACAAATGAAAATAGTTTTTTAATTGCTTCTTTAGGTGCTCATGTAAACGATCTTCAAGGAAATTTATCTCAGGATAAAGAATTGTTAAAAAAGTTAACTCCACTTGCAATTATATCTGAAGATTATCCAATTATTGCAGTAAGTAATAGTAGTTCATTAAAAAATGAAGAAGAATTAATGCAAGAGTTTCAAAAAAATAAAGACAAATTTAAAGTCTATGGGGGTTCTAAAGTAAAAGAAATAGATCATATAAATTTTTTGCTAACTGCAAAAAAATATGATTTGAATTCTTCCCAGGTTCAATACGTTGAATCCAATGGAGGGGGAAAAGCATTTGATAAATTTATCCAAGATAAAAATGGCATATTAAGTACAAGTTTTTCTGAAAATATAAAAAATATTGTAGATCAAAAAATTAAAATATTAGCAATTTGCTCTGATAATCGCTTAAAAGAATGTCCAAATGCCCCCACATTTAAAGAACTAGGGATTCCTAATTGTTTAATGAATTATCGAATTATTTATATTAATTCAAAATCTCCTCCTGAGAAAATAAAATTTTATAATAATATCATTAATAAATTATTTACAAATTTAAATTGGTTATATTTTTCTAAAGATAATCATATTATAAATATTAAAGTAAAAAGTAATAATATTCCAAAATTCATAGAACAAAAAAGAGAAGATATTCAAAAGATAATCGTTTCTTTAAATGAAAAGTGAGTCACAGTTTTGAAAAATGTAACTAATTTAATTTCTCATTATAATGAGGGTAAAGATTTTTTTGCAGATTTTATAAGAACACTTGATAATTCCATAAGTATTCAAATTGGTAAAAATGAGGATCAATATGAATTGATGCACAGTGAGAGTGGAGCTTTTTCAGAAACCATATATATTTACCTACCAGTTCTTGAAAGTATTTTAAAGAATAATTTGAAGCCCATTTTTTTATCAATTGGACTTGGTGCTGGATATATAGAAATTATGATTGTTGCTTTTCTAATGAAAAATTTATACTTAAGAGATAATATAAATGATTTTTGTATAGAGTCATTTGAGAGTGAAAATAGATTGATTTATTTCTTTAAGTCTTATTTTTTAGAAAAAGAAATTCCTACCCCATTTAAAAACTGTTATGATCATATTCTTGAATTGAATGCTAATTATTTTAAATTAGATAAAAATGCATTAAAGTTAGAAATTAAAAATCTTATTATTGCGAATAAAATTAATTTCAATCAAAAATTTTTAATGACTACAAATCTTAAGACACCAGTCTTTGGAATTTTTTTTGATGCCTTTAGTTCCCATTCCAGTCCTGAGCTTTGGGAAACAGAATTAATTGAGAATATTTTTAGTATAAAAAATGCAGAAAATAAGTGTATATTTGCAACTTATGCTTCAAAAAACTTACTCAAAAAACAGCTAAAATCAAATCAATTTCATATTCATAAAAAAAAGGGGTTTTCAGGAAAAAGAGAGTGTATTTATGCAGAAAGGAATTTAACATCATAAATTTAAATCTGATCCTCCCCTAAGAAAGTAGACACCCAGATCCGAAAAAAACTTATAGGAAAGAGGTGTTGAAATGGTGTTAACCAAAAGAAGGTATACAAGCGAATTCAAGCAAGGGGCGATTGA
>NZ_JBIPMD010000043.1:0-18426 GCF_044369315.1 Silvanigrella sp. | reverse complement strand
GAAATCTTTGATGCGGGATGTTCAATAGTTACTGGAGGTTCTGAGGTGTTTATTTTGTCTTTTTCAAGGTTATCCATGAATGCTATCCAGTCTCTAGATGTATAGAGCTTTTAACATACAGTCCTTACGTCTTTGGAGCAAATTTAGTCTCGATCACTTTGGGAATGTGCTTGATATGATTGATCTGCGAGTATCAATGTCTTTGGGATATGACATAGCAGTTGAAATTGGAAAAGGTATCATAGACACAATTCAATTTGTTGGAAAATTTATCAAAGGATTATTTAAATAATCCTTTGCCACCTTAAAAAAAGAAATACATTTGTTATAAAAGCGAGTGTATTTCTTCTTATTATTTATTTAATGTCTCTAAAATATATTTTGAAATAAAGATATCTTGAGCTGCTAAACCAGTTAAATCTGATATTGTAATATCAGATTTATTTCGCTCATAAAGATTTGGCGTCATAATTAATTTACCTATTTCAGTCATATTCTTTCTTAAAGTAACATTAGCTTTTACCGCATGAGAAGAGTCTCCATATTTTACACACTGTTCAATGGAATCTACAAAAATACGAGATGCTTTTTTAAATACGGAAATATCTAGTTCTTGTTTTATACCATCATCTGCACCAATTGCTGTGATATGAGTTCCTGGGAGGATAAAATCATCAAACAAAATGGGTTCACATGTAGGAGTTGTTGTTACTAATAAATTACAATTTTGTGCTACAAAATAGGCGGAATCTGAAATATAAACATGATAACCTAAATTCTCAAACTTTTGCTTTATTACTTCAATTTTAAATGTATTTCTTCCATATAAATATAAATTTTTTAACTGTGGAAATTGAATTTTTAAAAATTTTGCTTGCAAAAAAGACTGAATTCCATAGCCAAATATTCCTACTGAATTTATATTTACAGGTGCTATATATTTTGCACAAATCACTCCCGCAATTGCTGTTCTTATATCCGTAAGGTAACCTTGATCATTTAAAATAATTTCAGGTACACCCGTATTTGCATTTATAACAACAATAGCTCCTTGGCTATTAGAAATAGAATATTTAGAATTATCGTAAAAACCAGATGCTATTTTAATAAAAAAATAATTATCAGATTTCATCATTCCAGACTTAATATGGATATCCGCTTTTTTATCTTCAAATTGATAATGAGATATAGGTAAAGATGAAATATTATTATTAGAATACTCAATAAAAGATTTTTCAATTTCTAAAATTATTTTTTTAAAATCGAAACAATTTTTTATTTCTTCTAATGAAATTATTTTCATACTAAATTTTCCGAATGAAGAAATCTTTTTAATCTTATTAACGCTTCGGGCATATTTAAGCTGCCATAGCCAACTCTAAAATGATTTTCTTGATTATCAAATATATCCCCTGGCAATAATACCACACCTTCTTTTATCCTTAGTCTTTCACAAAAATCATAAATGGATAGATCTAATTTTAATTTGGGAAATGCGATACAGCCACCTTTGGGCTCAAACCATTCAAAAATGCGATTGTGTTCTTGAAAAAAATGTTTTAAAAGAATTAAATTTTTGTTTAAAATATTTAAGTTTCTTAAATTGATGTCCTCTTCATTTTGTAACGCAATCAAAGATAATATTTCGCTTGGAGCACTATTACAAATTGACAAATAATGTTTCATGTTTGAAATATTTTTTAAAGTTTTTTTATCCTGCATAGCAAGCCAGCCAATGCGGAGTCCAGGCATTCCGTAGGATTTAGACATAACACCTAAACTAATTCCTTTTTCATATATTGATGCGACATAAGGAAGCCTATCTTCTTTATTATGCTCTAGCCCTCTATAAACTTCATCTGAGAAGATATAAATTCCATGTTTTCTTGATAATTCAATTAGGCTATTTAACTCATTTTTTGAAATGAGAGCACCTGTTGGATTATGAGGAAAGTTAATAATAATTAATTTTGTATTTGATTTTATAAGAGAATAAACCTCGGACAGGTCAAAAAAAGATTTTCCATTATCAAATTTAATTTTTAATTCACTTATTTCAAAAAGATGATTAGGAATATCTCTTAAAGATTGATAACAAGGTGTTAAAACAATAACATGATCATTTTTATCAATTATTGTATTCAAAGCAGCATAAATAGCTTCTTCTGCACCCGTAAAAGTACAAATATTCTCAAAAGCTGAATTTAGCTGGTACTTTTTATTTAATTCTTCTAATAATAAAGGGTTTCCAAGAGGGAGAGTATATTCTAATTTTAAATTATTCCAAATATTTAAAACATCTGGATTCGCTAGTTTTATAATATCTTGCATTAAAAAAGATTCCATGTCCGATCCCGAAAACATGATATCACAAAAAAATTCTCTTTCTGAAAGATAATCTTCTAATTTAAAAATTGGTAACTTCATTTTTATTTATTCATCCTTTTCATTTAAGTAATTATAAACCGTAGCTCTAGATATTTTTAATATTTTTGCAACATAGTCTTTTGAATTTTTTCCATTAAAAGCGCCTTTATTTTGCAAGTCTATAATAAGTTCTTTTTTCTCTTCTTTATTAATGCTATCAATGACTTTACCTTTTTCTTTTAAATTATTATTTATATAAATATTAATTTTTTCTCTCCAATCATCTTTAAACATAAAAGAAGCGGAGCGATCATAGTCTGATTTTCCAATAAATATTTCTATAAAATTTGATAATTGGTTTAAAACTGAAATATCAAAATTTAGGCACATTAAATATTTTTTTTCATTTTTCTCTTCAAGAACAATACTAATTGATTTTAATATTTTTCCATCAAAATTAATTTTTTCATAGGGCCCAATAATTTTCTTAGATATTTCAAATGAGATATCATCTAAAACAGAATCATCACCCAATTCACGATTGGAAAAGTTATTACCAATGTATATCACTTTTTTTTGTTTAATATCATGAAGCACAACTTCCAATTGTGGGTAAAAAAGTTGTTCTAAAGCTTTTGCTATATTGAAATACTGTTGAATCATAACCTATTCTCCTAGTATTAGAAAATATAATCTAATTTAGATATTTTTGTCAATATATTTTAATTATATGATTTTATTAATTTATTTTTAAATTTATAACTTATTGAATTAAATAACATAACAACCAACGTCTTGACTTAAAAGAACTTTTATGACTTAATCACGCTGTTCTCATTCACTAGAAAGGACTCGTCAATGAATCTAAAAAAAATCATTGCTCCATTGATACCGTTCTCTATCTTGTCTTCTGGATATGCCTTTGCTATTTCAAACGATAGTAACAAGCAAAATAAATATGAGTGTAATATTGATTTTGATTCGGGAAAATCTTCAATCAATCAACCTAAAATAGATCAATGCTTAGAACAAATTCCGAAAAATGAAAAAATTACTTTTTTACAAATTATTTCTTCTGCCGATCACAAAGGTTCCTATGCATTTAACAAAAAATTAACTGAGGAACGCCTTAATAAAATATATTCCTATGTAAGCCAAAAAATAAAAGCTCAGGATTTAAAATTACTTTCTGTTGGAAAAAACGAGAAATTAGGAAAACGGGCAAATATATTAATTATCACAGAAAAAGAAGAGAAAAATATTCCAGTGATTACGGATCAATCTTCATTTAAAAGCAATAATTTAAATAATTTAAATAATAATTATAGTAAACCTATTGATAGAAAAATTACTGAAAATTATTCTGAAACAAAAAATTATACTTTAGATCGAAAACTCGAATAAATATTTTCAATTTATAAAATTAAATATGCCAGTTAATATTTAAAAAATGCTGCAAAAAAAATGGTATATAATTAAATAAACGCAGAAAATCTTCCAAAAAATTAAATATTAGCCCCTTATTAGATTAAATTTTTGATGCGATTTAATTCTTTTCTAGCAATCTTTGTTAGTATTTTTTTTTTCAAAAATGTTTTACAAATTGGAGCTACTTTTTCAATTTCATCTAAAATTATATTAAATCTCAAGTGATATATAAAATAACGCAATTAAAAAAAAACTATGCCTCATATACTTGATTATCTTTTGACCATGAAGTATGAATTTTAACAGTCCATTTCAAAAATCACATCAGTGTTCTTCTGAATGATTTTTTAAGTAAAAACTCAACAATGAATATCGATTATCTTATCTAAATAGGATTTAAATAACTTCTATCCAGGATGAAAAAATGTTTCATAAAAAATATATTTCAAGTAAAATAATATTTTCCAACTTAATAATTTGCACTTTTTTTATTCCAATGAACTCTTTTTCTAATGAAAGAAAGAATAATAAAGATATTAGAATTGCTGTTGTTACTCATGGAGAATCTTCCGATGCATACTGGACAGCAGTAAAAAAAGGAGTCGATGCAGCAGGAAAAAATTTGGGGATACATGTTAGCTATCAAGCACCAAATCAATTTGATGGCATAGCTATGTCAAGAATGATTGATGCTGCTATTGCTGGAAAAGTGGATGGACTCGTTGTTTCTATCCCTGATGCAAATGCATTAAGTAAATCTATTAAATCTGCTGTCGCAGCCGGTATCCCTGTAATAACAATTGATGCAGGAAAAGAAGAAGGTGAAAAATTAGGAGCGAAATTTTTTGTAGGAGGTTCTTCGAATTTTGATTCGGGAAAACAAGCTGGCATAAAAATGGCTCAAGCTGGAGTAAAAAAAGCAATTTGCATTAACCATGAGGTCGGAAATCATAATTTAGATGAAAGATGTGAAGGTTTTTCAAAAGGATTGGGAAAAAATGCATCCATTGTTTCGGTCAATTTAGATCCAACAGAGACAAGTAAAAGAGTTTCCGTTTACTTAGATACGCATAAAGACATTAATGGAATAATTACATTAGGACCAGTTCCTGCCATAACAATATTAAAAATTTTAAAACAGAAAAAAATTTTAAATAAATATAAATTTGGCACATTTGATTTATCATCTGAAATATTAAATGCCATATCAAAAAACGAAATTCTTTTTGGAATTGATTCACAACAATATTTAATGGGTTATCTTCCTGTAACCCTTCTTGCACAGAATGCAATGTATGGAACATTACCAGTTAGCAATATTTATACTGGACCCAATTTTATAACGAAAACCGATTCCGAAAAAATTCTCGAATTGAGTAAAAAAGGATTACGATAATAAAGTAACAAAAATGTAATAAATAAAAATATCTTCTTATCGGAGTTTTTAAATGGGTACAAAATCAACTTCAATAAAATTAATAAATAAAGGATTAGGAAGTGATACAAAACGTATTCACAAAACCTCATCTATAATTAAATTACTCAGAAGACCCGAGCTAGGAGTTACTTCATCAATCATATTTGTTTATTTTATATTTTTTATACTTGCTGGCTCTAGTGGAATGTTTAGTGCTGAAGGAATGATTAATATTTTTCAAGTTTCAGCCGAGCTTGGAATTCTTGCAGCAGCCGCTGCTTTATTAATGATTTCAGGAGAGTTTGATCTATCAATGGGATCCATGATTGCATTTGCAAGTATTTGGATTGGGATTTGTGTTAGTCAATTCCAAATCCCTCTTTCGATTTCAATAGCGCTCACTTTTACGCTTGCTATTTTAATTGGTTGGTTCAATGGTTGGCTTGTCGTTAAAACAGGATTGCCTTCGTTTATTGTTACCTTAGCTTCCATGTTTATTTTAAGAGGACTTTCTGTAGGTTTAGCAAGATCATTTACAGGAAGCACACAAATACCTTACATAACGGAAGGTGCAGAACAAAGTTTTAGCGTATTTTTATTTAGTGGCCATGTTGGAAAACCATTTTTTATTTGGCTTTCTGAAAATCATTTATTAGCAACTCGTCCTGATGGTTCAACTGTCATTGAAGGTATCCCAATATCATTATTATGGTGGATTTTATTAACTATAATTGCATCATGGGTTTTACTAAAAACACGTTTTGGAAATTGGATATTTGCAGTAGGAGGAAATATTAATGCTGCAAGAAATATGGGTATACCAGTCCATAATGTAAAAATTATTTTATTTATTATAACTGCTTTAGCATCAACTCTTTTTGCAACAATTCAAGTAACAGAATCAGGTTCAGCAGATACTTTAAGAGGGATGCAAAAAGAATTTGAAGCCATTATTGCTGTTGTCATTGGAGGAACACTATTAACAGGAGGTTATGGCACAACCATTGGAGCGATGTTAGGAGCTCTCATATTTGGTACAGTTCAAATTGGAATTTTTTATACAGGAATTGACAATGATTGGTTTAAAGTTTTTCTAGGAATCATGATTCTAGTTGCTGTTTTATTTAATACATATGTTCGTCGTCGCGCTCTTTTATCTCATTAGGAGTGCATTACATGATTCAATCTATTATTGAATTAAAAAATATTTATAAAACATTCGGATCTATTGTTGCTTTAACTGATGTTACTTTTGATATAAAAAAAGGGGAAGTTCATTGTTTACTTGGTGATAATGGAGCAGGAAAATCTACATTAATTAAAATACTATCCGGAGTTCATCAACCAACAGGAGGTAAATTATTAATTGATGGAACTCCAATCCTTTTATCCTCCCCCCGAGATGCTATTGACTTAGGAATTGCAACCGTTTTTCAAGATTTAGCTATGTCTCCTTTAATGAGCATTACTCGTAATTTTTTTATGGGAAGAGAACCTGTTAAAGGCAGAGGATTTTTGCAAAGAATTGATATGTTAAAAGCAAATCAAATTGCTTTACAAGCTTTATCTGAAATTGGAATTGACATTCGAGATCCTAGTCAATCAGTTGGTACTTTATCAGGTGGCGAAAGGCAATGTGTCGCTATTGCCAGAGCAGTTCATTTTGGTGCTCGGGTTTTAATATTAGATGAACCAACTTCCGCCTTAGGAGTTCATCAAGCCTCTCTTGTTCTTAAATACATTGCTCAAGCAAGATCACGAGATTTAGGAGTTGTATTTATTACTCATAATATTCATCATGCTTTTGCAATTGGGGATCGATTTACTTTATTAAATAGGGGAACAAGTCAAGGAACTTTCAAAAAAACAGAAATCTCTCAAGAAGAAGTTTTGCAAGTTATGGCTGGTGGCGAAGAATTACATAAGGTTCAATTAGAAATAGAAAAAATAAATTCACAAAGTAACATTAAAGAATTTCATTAAATCATTTAATAAATGAATTAAAAGGAACCATATGAGCAAAATAAGACTCGGTATGAATCCAATTACTTGGAGCAATGATGATGATCCCTCTTTAGGAGGTCATACACCTCTTACAACTTGTTTAGAAGAAACGAAAAAAGCGGGATTTTCTGGTACAGAACTTGGCGGTAAATTTCCAAGAAAACCAAATGAATTAAAAAATATTTTAGCTGAATTTGATTTAGAATTAGTTTCTGGTTGGTTTGATGGACATATTGCAGAGCGCAATGTAGAAGCAGAATTTGACGCAATTATGCCTCACCTTTATTTATTAAAAGAATTAAATGCTAAAGTAGTTGTTTATGCAGATGTTAGCTATAGAAAAAGAGATTGGTTATTTAAACCTATCTCTGAATGCCCTAAATTAAAAACAAATGAATGGGAAATATATGGAAATAAAATTACTAAATTGGCAAATCTAATAAAAGATTTTGGATTAAATATGTCATTCCATCATCATATGGGAACAATTGTTGAAACAGATAAAGAAATCGATTTATTAATGGAAAATACAGGTTCCTCTGTTGGATTATTATTAGATACTGGTCATTGTGTTTTTTCTGGTGGAAACCCTAAAGAGCTTGTTGTAAAATATGCAAAAAGAATCAATCATGTTCAATGCAAAGATGTCAGAAAATCAAAACTTGAAAAAATTATCTTAAATCATTCAAGCTTTATGGATTCTATTTACAATGGAATTTTTACGGTACCTGGTGATGGGTTTATCGATTTTACAGATATTTTGTCTGTCCTTGCAGCTCAAAATTATCAGGGATGGCTTGTTGTTGAAGCAGAACAAGATCCAAATAAAGCACATCCTCTTACTTATGCAAAAATGGGTTATCAAAATTTAAAAAAATATGCATTACAAGCTGGATTGCTTGTGGCAAATTAAATAAGGAATCCAAATGAAAAGAATAAAAATATGTGTCGTTGGTGCTGGATTAATTTCACAAATAGAACATATTCCAAACTTACTTCGATTAAATAAATTATTTGATCTTGTTGGAGTTGCAGATCCATCAAAGAATGCAAGAAGTTATTTTTCTGACCGTGGGATTAAAACATTTTCTGATTATGGCGAATTATTTTCTCAACAGTTAGATGCTGTTTTAATTGCCTCCCCAGATAGTTATCATGCTGAAATTGCACACGCAGCTTTGGATCGTGGTTTACATGTTTTTTCTGAAAAACCACTTTGTTACTCTATAATTGAAGCTGATAATTTAATTAAAGCACGAGATAAATCAAAGAAAGTTGTGCAAGTTGGATATATGAAACGTTTTGATCCAAATTATGAATTACTAAGAAAATTACTTCCTAAAAATGGAATAGGACTTAGATTAATTAGTGTTGAAGTGCAAGATCCAGGGGCATGGCCATTTAATCAGCATCAAGGAGAATTGATTTTAGCAAATGATATTCCTGCCGATTTAATTCTTGAATCAAGAAAGTTACGTTATCAACAAGTTGTATTAGCAAATGGAAAAAATATTAATGCAGATATCTTAAGAGGATTTACAGGGCCATATTCATCAAGTTTAGTTCATGATATAAATGCTGTTCATGGATTATTAGAAACAATGAATTTAAAAACATCTGAAGTTACTGGAGCCGCTTTTTTTGCTGATGGAACTTGTGCAAATGGAAGCGTTCGAATAAAAGATTGTGATGCTCTTTGGCAAATGTCTTTTGTCTCAATACCTAAACTTGCAGAATACCGCGAAAGAATTAGTTTATACTTTGATTATTCCGTTTATCATTTAGAATTTCCATCACCTTATTTAAATCATTTCCCAACAAAATTATGTGTATCCATATCAAATAAAGAAACATTACAAAATACAGAATATTGCTCAGGATATGAAGAGGCTTTTATTAGAGAGCTTCAAGGATTTTGGGCAAGTGTCACCTTAGGAGAGCCCATTCGAAATACAATTGAGGATGCAAAATTAGACATGCAACTGATAGCAAATTTAACCGCAAACATTAAATAAAAATTTTAAATTAAAAAAATTACTTACTATTTCAATTTTACGGATTAATCATGCTTGATAAAAATTGTTACTTAAAAAAAGATAGAAAATTTGATTTGATTTGCTTAGGAAGACTTGCAGTCGATTTATATGCTCAACAAATTGGAGCACCTCTCGAAGAAGTAAGTAGTTTTGCAAAATATCTAGGGGGATCTTCTGGAAATGTAGCTTTTGGAACTGCACGTCTAGGCTTAAAAACAGCGATGCTATCCTGCGTAGGCGATGATCAAATGGGAAATTTTTTATTAAATTCACTTTCCAAAGAAGGTTGCGATGTCTCTCATATAAAAAAAACAAAAGATCATTTAACCGCTATAACATTACTTGGAATTAAAGACCAAAAAACCTTTCCATTATTATTTTATCGTGAAAATTGTGCAGATATGTCATTGACTGAAAAAGATATTGATGAAAATTTTATTGCTTCATCGCATTCTCTTGCTATAACTGGAACTCATTTTTCACAAAAAAATGTTTATCAAGCTTCTTTAAAAGCATTAGACTATGCACAAAAAAATGATGTTTTAAAAATATTAGACATTGATTATCGGCCTGTTCTTTGGGGTTTGACAAATAAAAGCGATGGAGAAACTCGATTTATTGCAAACAATAAAGTAACAGAACATCTACAATCGATAGCCCCTTTATTTGATTTAATTGTTGGCACAGAAGAAGAGTTTTGTATATTAGGAGGAAATGAAAATCTTTTTGAAAGTTTAAAATTAATTCGAAATATAAATAAGGGAATATTTGTATTAAAACTAGGAGCAATAGGTTGTACTATTTTTGAAAACAAAATTCCGAATTCATTTGCTGAATGTGAGATCTATGAAGGAGTTAAAGTAGATGTTTTAAATGTTTTAGGAGCTGGTGATGCTTTTTTATCTGGCTTTTTGGCAAATTGGTTACGTAACAAAGATTTAAAAACTTGCTGTAATATTGCCAATGCCTGTGGTGCTTTAGTCGTCAGTCGTCATTCCTGTGCTCCAGCCATGCCAACATGGGAAGAAATAAAGTACTTTTTAAATCATGACATTTTAAAACCTTCATTAGATGTCAAATTAAATCGATTGCACCGCGTTACAATAGCAAAGCAACAATGGGATGAACTTTTTATCTTTGCATTTGATCATCGAATTCAATTTATGGAACTTGCCCATACTGCAAAACAACCAGAAATAAAAATTTCAGAATTAAAAAAGCTTTTTGTAACCGCAGTTTTAGAAACGGAATCAGAATTAAAACTTAAAGGAAAAATTGGGATTCTAGCAGACGATCAATTTGGACAAGAAGCTTTAAACATGGCCACAGGAAGAGGCTGGTGGATAGGGCGTCCTGTAGAACTTTCGTTATCAAATCCGTTACAATTTGAAAAAGGAAGTTCAATTGGCTCCCACTTATTAAGCTGGCCTAAAGATCATATTATAAAATGCCTCGTTCCATATCACCCAGATGATGAAGTCCAAAATAGAATAAAACAAGAAAAAAGACTCTTGTCACTTTATCAAGCGGCGCAAATTTCAGGTCATGAATTGTTAATTGAAATCATTCCACCAAAAATATTTCCATATGCTCAAGATACCGTTTACCGCTCCATGAAAAATTTATATAATTTAGGAATTTTTCCGGAATGGTGGAAAATAGAACAGCCAAGCATAGAAATATGGCCTTTCATAGATGAATTCATTGCAAAAAAAGATCCTTATTGTCGTGGTGTCGTTTTATTAGGATTAAATGAGCCTATATCCTTTATTAGTAAAGGTTTTAAAGCTGCTCATCATTCCAAAACATGCAGAGGATTTGCGATAGGTCGAACTATTTTTTATGAAGCAAGTAAACAATGGTTTTTTAATGAAATAAGCGATAGAGAAGTTATAAAAAAAACAGGCGATATTTTTAAAAATTTAATCCAAACATGGCAAAAAGAAAAAAGGAATACGATATGAAAACAATTCGCCTGACCATGTCACAAGCTTTAATTCGATATTTAACAGCCCAATTTATAGAACATGAAAACCAGAAAATACCAATATTTGGTGGCTGTTTTGCTATCTTTGGACATGGAAATGTTTCTGGAATTGGAGAAGCTCTTTTTTCTGCTAAAAATATTTTTCCAACTTACCGAGGACATAATGAACAAAGTATGGCTCATGCTGCCATTGCATTTGCAAAAAGTAATTTTCGTAGACGAATGATGGCAGTAACAAGTAGTATTGGACCTGGAGCAACAAATTTAGTAACTGCAGCAGCAGTAGCTCATGTGAATCGATTGCCATTGTTACTTTTACCTGGAGATGTGTTTACTTATCGTGGTCCAGATCCTGTTTTACAACAATTAGAAAATCCACAAGATGGGACTGTTTCCGTAAATGATTGTTTCCGTCCTGTTTCAAGATATTTTGATCGTATTGTGCGACCAGAACAATTATTAACCGCATTGCCACGCGCTCTTTCCATTCTTACAGATGCTTCCAATTGTGGACCTGTAACTTTATCATTACCTCAAGATGTTCAATCAGAAGCATATTCTTTTCCATTGTATTTTTTTGATGAAAAAATTTATCATTTTTACCCAAAAATATCAGGAAATGAAGAGTTAAGTTCAGCTATTCAATTTATTAAAAAGTACAAAAAACCATTAATTATTGCTGGCGGAGGTGTTTTATATAGTAAAGCATCAAATAATTTACAAATATTTGCGGAACAATTTGGTATTCCTGTCTGTGAAACACAATCAGGAAAAAGTGCATTAAAATGGGATCATCCGTTACAAATGGGTTCCATTGGAGTAACAGGCTCTCATGCTGCAAACACATTAGCAAAAAATGCCGATTTGATCATTGCTATTGGCACTCGTTTGCAAGACTTTACGACAGGCTCAAATTTATTATTTCAAAAAGCATCTTGCTTATCTATTAATGTGAATTCTTTTGATTGCATTAAATTTAACAGCCATTCATTACAAGCAGATGCCAATTGGGCATTACTCCAATTTTCAAAAATTCTCTCTGAAAATAATTGGAAAATTGAAGATAACTGGAGATTAAATTCTTGTGAATTAGGAAAAAAATGGCGTGATTCCGTAACAGAAATAACAAGTAAAATACTTCCACCTTCTATTGATTTTCTTCCATATGAAGGAGAAATTATAGGAGCCATACAAAGATCATCTCAAAATTCTTATATAAATGATATTGTTGTATGCGCTGCAGGAAGTTTACCTGCTGAACTTCATAAATTATGGCGAACTTCTTCACCAGGTGGCTATCATTGTGAATATGGTTTTTCTTGTATGGGATATGAAATTGCAGGCGGCCTTGGTGTTAAAATGGCTAATCCTAATAAAGAAGTGATTGTCATGGTAGGAGATGGATCCTATTTAATGCTCAATTCAGAGCTTGCTACAAGTATTATGTTAGATCTTAAAATAATCTTAGTTATCTTAGACAACAAAGGCTATGGATGCATTCATCGTTTGCAAAAATCATGTGGCATTGAGCCATTTAATAATATGTTAAAAGATTGCAGTATAAATTCGATGGAAAATTCAAATATCGATTTTGCTCTTCATGCAAAATCTTTAGGCGCTTTATCAGAACATGTTTCCTCAATTTTTGATTTTGAATATGCCATGGTCCGTGCCAGAAAAAGCACTCAAAGTTACGTTATTGTAATTGATACTGATTATCGACGCACTACGGAATTAGGTGGTTGCTGGTGGGAGGTTAGTATACCAGAAACATCTCAATATCAAAAAGTAAATCATGCTAGACAAAATTATCAAGATACACGTAATAAGAGATTATAATTAAATTCAAGCAAAACAACGTGGCCATCCATTAAGGAATTTGGTATGGATTTATTAATTAAGTCAAACCGTAAATCAAATGAACATATTATTATAACACCAGAATCTGCAGGCTGGCAATATATTGGGTTTATCATAACTGAAATAAAATGTGATCAGACAATATCATGGTTTGATACAAAACGTGAGCTTTGTTTAATTATTCTTAATGGAGAAGTTACAATACATATAGATCAACAAATATGGGAAGGAATCGGAAAACGCCAAAACGTTTTTGATGATTTACCTCCACATGCTGTATATATACCTCCTGCAAAATTTATTAAAGTAACAGCAACAAAAGAAAATACATTATGTGCACTATGTAGCGCTCCTGCAAAAGGAATTTTTCCTCCAAGATGGATTAAACCTGAAGAAATGGAAAAATCAGTTCGAGGAACAGGGACAAATCAAAGATTTGTAACAGATATTTTACCTGCTAGCGCCAAAGCAGAATCTTTAATTGTTGTTGAAGTAAGAACACCATCAAGTCACAGCTCTAGCTATCCACCTCATAAACATGATAAAATTTTTCCGCAGGAAGAAACCCAATTGGAAGAAATTTATTATCATCGAATAGCTCCGAATCAAGGTTGGGTTTTTCAACGCATTTACACAGATGATCGATCTTTGGATCAAAGTGTCTCTGCAGAAGATGGAGATGTTGTATTAGTTCCCTATGGTTATCATCCTGTAGTTGTCCCACATGGATATCATTCGTATTATTTAAACGTTATGGCTGGCCCCATTCGCGAATGGAAATTTAGAAATGATCCTGTCCATGAATGGATGTTAAACTCCTAGTCGGAAATTCAAGAAATAGAATTAATTACATTTCATGCAAAGATCATAAAAATCTTTTGGATTTAAACTTGCTCCACCTACTAAAGCACCATCAATATCTGGACAAGACATATATTCGTGAACATTATTTAACTTAACACTGCCACCGTATAAAATTTGTAACTTAGAGCTTGTTTCTTTATCAAAATAACTTGATAAAAATTCTCTGATAATTGCATGAGCTTCTTGAGCTTCGACAGAAGTTGCTGCTTTCCCTGTTCCAATAGCCCAAACAGGTTCGTATGCAATAGATAAAAGAGGATTTTTAGGATCTGATCCCAAAAATTCGGATACACTTCTAATTTCTGATGCAATAAAAGCTTCTTCTAACTGTGTCGTTAAAACTTCACGCAATTTTCCTTTTTCTCGTTGCTCTAACGTTTCTCCAATGCACAAAACAGCTTTCATTCCTGCTCGAATTAAAGCTCCAACTCTAGCACCTGAAGAAGCATTTGTTTCACCAAACATTTGCCTACGTTCACTATGAGCAACTAAACTTCCCATGACCCGAAGACTTTTCAACATCGGGACAGATATTTCTCCAGTAAATGCACCATCATTTGCCCAATGTGCATTTTGCGCAAATAATGTAACAACATTTTGAGTTCTTCTGCTCAATTCAGAAAGAAATACACTTGGAGCAGCTATTCCAACCTCAATATTTAAATCTTGATTTGCAATCAAATTTGAAAAATTTGAAAAATCTGCACTTGCACTTGTAGCATCTTTAAACATTTTCCAATTACCAATAATTATTTTTTTTCTAGTTGTTTGCATAAATGCCTCTGTATTTTTAAAACTTTTTGAAATTCCTATTTCATTCTTAAAACTTTTATACCAGGAAGTTCTTTTCCTTCTAAAAGCTCCATACTCGCTCCACCACCAGTGGAAACATGCGTTACTTTATCTTGTAAATTAAATTTTACAATGGCTGCAGCGGAATCTCCGCCTCCCACGATTGTTGTTCCTTCACAATGAGACATGGCCTCTGCAACTGCTTTTGTTCCTTTAGCAAAAGCTTCAAACTCAAATACTCCCATAGGACCATTCCAAACAACAACTTTACTATTTTCAATTACATTTTTAAAAACTTTTGCAGAATGTTCCCCAATATCTAATCCCATTAATCCATCTGGAATATCTGCTGAGTTCACAACAACAGGGGTCACATTTTCAGAAAATTCGGCACCGCATAAATGATCTTCTGGTAGATAAATTTTAACATTGCGTTTTTCAGCAGCTTTAAAAATTTCTTCAACAAGAGCTAATTTATCTTCTTCTACACGAGATTTTCCAACATTTTTACCTTTACATTTTAAAAAGGTATAGGCCATAGCTCCACCAATAATCATATTATTCGCAATCGTTGTAAACTTACGAAGAATTTCGATTTTATCAGAAACTTTGGAACCACCAAAAATAGCGGTAACAGGAGCTTTAGGAGCACGGAAGGCTTCTTCTAAAAATTGCATTTCTTTTGCTACTAAAAATCCTGCTGCTCTTTTTTCAAGCGGAAAACATTCTGCAGCGGCATAAATAGAAGCATCTGCTCTATGACAAGTTCCAAAAGCATCGTTCACATAAAATTCAGCATATTGAGCTAATTTATTTGCAAAACTTTCATTACCTGCCTGCTCTTCTTTATGAAAACGGAGGTTTTCAAGTAAAATAATTTGTCCTGGTTTTAAATCATATACAATTTTACCAAAACCATCTTCTACAAAGTCATGAGCAAGAACAACTTCAAGATTTAATAATTCGGCAAGTCTTGTTCCAACAGGTGCGATTGAAAATTCTTCTTCAATACCAATTCCTTTAGGTCGTCCTAAATGAGAACATGCAATGATTTTTGCGTTTTTTTCGAGAAGCCATTTTATTGTTGGCAATGCTGCTTTAATTCTTGTTTCGTCAGATATTTTCCCTTTTTTGATAGGAACATTTAAATCGAGTCTTAATAAGACAACGGGTTGAGTGTTTGAAGAAAAATCGAGATCTTCCAAAGTACGTATACGTTTTGCCACTGGAATTCCTTTCTGAAGCAGGTTAAATTCACGAATCCTTGCAAAGTAAAGAACTCTTAAACGGCTTTGTCAAATAGTTGAGAAAAAACGCTTGTTGTGCGACAACAAGTCAACATATAGGAGTTCACGAATTCCTTTTATTTACCTCAGTAGGAGGCTCCCATTGAAAAATGATATCTTTGAAAAAAATCGTAATATTTATTCTATAATTTTATGCGGTGGATCTGGAACAAGACTCTGGCCATTATCAAGAAAATCGTTTCCAAAACAATTCCTCTCTCTGGGTTCAGATAAAAAATCATTACTCCAACTTTCCTTAGATAGAGTTAAAAATATTTCTCCTGCTAAAAATCGTTGGATCGTCACTGCGAAAGGCCAAGAAGAACTTTGTAGCAAACAAGTGGGAGCGAATGCAGATAAAATTATTATTGAACCAGAAGCTAGAAATACAGCTCCTGCAATTGCTTTAACAGCTTGGCAGCTTATGAAAGAAGACCCCGAATCTATTATGGTTATTCTTTCATCAGATCATTCCATCCAAAATGTGCGCTCCTTTGAGCAAACAATTTATGATGCCGTTCATTTAGCAAAACAAAATTTTTTCGTAACCATTGGTATTCAACCAACCTACCCAGCAACCGGATTTGGTTATATTGAACAAGGATTGCCTCTAGATATTGAAGGAAATATTCTTTCTCCTCAAAAATTAACAGAAACAGCAGCAACGGGATATAGCGTTCGCAGCTTTAGAGAAAAACCAAACCAAGCAGCAGCAGAGCAATTTTTGAGAACTCAAAAATACCTATGGAACGCAGGCATTTTTGTTTGGAAAACAAAAACATTTTGGAATGCTTTTTCCCATATTCAACCAGAATCTGCGAGTTTAATTGAGTCCATTACTTCCGATAATTTAGCAGAAGTTTATTCCAAAATTGAAAATTCTCCAATTGACATCGCCTTTATTGAGCAAACAAGCCATGTTGCTTGTGTACCCGCAAATTTCGACTGGAATGACGTAGGTTCTTGGTCAGCTGTTAGAGAGTGTTTTGAACAAGACAATCAAGGTAACAATGTATCTGGCGATGTTTTTCATTTAGAAACAAAAAATAGTGTCATTCACTCTACAGGACCTTTTGTCTCTGTCATTGGTATGGAAAATATTGCAGTAATTGCGACGAATGATGCTGTACTTGTCATGCCTCTCAATCGAAGCCAAGACGTAAAAAAGACAATCCAATACCTTGAAGTAAAAAATCAAAAGTTACTTTAAGTAAAATCTAATTCTGGGAAATTATATGAGCAAAATTCTTCTTGAAGCGGCACAGGGTAAAAAAACAAATAAAATACCATTATGGTTAATGCGCCAAGCAGGCCGCTATCTTCCCGAATATCGTGAAATTCGAAAAAGACACAATACTTTGGAAATGTTTAAAACACCTTCTATTGCCGCTGAAATTACTTTACAACCGTTAAAAAGATTTAATTTAGATGGCGCTATTCTTTATGCAGACATCTTACTTATTCCTGATGCTATGGGATTAGATTTATTTTTTGTCGAAAAAGAAGGTCCTCGTTTTTCTAAAACTATTCGCTCCACAACAGATTTGAACCAAATTATTTCTCTTGCCGAAAACACAGACAAGCTTTTAGAGAAACTAAGTTACGTTAGCGAAACTCTGGATCGCGTTAAACAAAATTTATCTAAAGAAACAACCCTTCTTGGATTTGCTGGTGCCCCATTTACAGTAGCAAGTTATATGATTGAAGGTGGAAGTAGTGCAAAAGGCGATTTTTTTGAATGCAAAAAATTTATGTTTAATGAACCAAAAGCGTTTCATAAACTTATGGATCTCATTACAAATGCAACTATTGCTTATTTAAAAATGCAAATTAAATTTGGAGCAGAAGTTGTTCAACTATTTGAAAGTTGGTCTGGAGCCTTATCACCCGATCAATATAATGAATTTTGTTTACCTTATACTAAAAAAATTGTAGATGAAATTAAAAAACAAATTCCAGTGATACATTTTTTTGGACAAGGAGCATCTCTCATTCCAGAAGCTTTAAAAATAAATCCGAATGTTCATAGTGTTGATTGGAGACAAGATCTTTCTCATGTTTCAAAAACTTTTTCAGGCTCCGGAATTGCTTTACAGGGTAATTTAGATCCTTTGTTACTTTATGCGCCTCAAAATCGTTTAATTGAGAAAATTGAACATTGTTTAAAAATTGGATCCGCGCATCCACATGGATATATTTTTAATTTAGGTCATGGATGCACACAACACACACCTATAGAAAATATTTCCTGTTTAGTGAATACAGTAAATAATTTTAAATGGTAGGTAGAGACATGACTTTTATTTCCTTTCAAATAAAGTAATTCATTGCCATGAAACCCCTGCAGAACCGGACTTGTAGTTTTCCCACATCCGGCTCCCAGAG
>NZ_JBIPMD010000042.1:0-18579 GCF_044369315.1 Silvanigrella sp. | reverse complement strand
TTTTGTTTACTAAATTTATAATTCTAGTTTGTTGAGGATAATCTAAATACTCGCCAAGATATATTTCGTTTGTCAATCCACAAATAATAATATGATAATTTGTTTGGTTTATTATTTTTTGAATCAATTCTCGAAATTTTTCCTTAGGCCAAGCTTTTATAAAGCCGCTAGCTCCTGGAAATATAGTTATATAATCAAAATTATTTTTAAAAAAAGAATTGTTATTTTTTAAAATGTAGTGATTTTTATTCAATTCTGTATAAAAATTTTTATCTTTTAATATTATTTTTTTGACTAGTTTTTCTTGAGTTTCATGAATTCTATTAAATTTTAATTTTTTATCTTTTATTTTTTTTTTAAAAGAAAAATAAGATAAAATAACTAATAAAAATCGATATAAAGTCATTTTAGAAATGAAGTATTTTTTTTCAAAGTTAATATTAAGATCATTTGTAATGAATTTTAAAGCTCTCTTACTTCGAGATGTTTTTTGTAAATCAACATATAAATGTTTTTTTAATGTTTTTAAGTTATTTATATTTTCTAAAAAACTCTTTTCATCAACTTCATTTCCTTTAAAATAATATAAATTATTTTTCCCTTTTTGATGACAAATAAAAGCATCTAGTCCATTTATTCGAAGTGCTATATCTTTTGTGCTATGTGAAGTTATAAATACAGGATAGTAGCCATTTATAATTAATTTTACAATAGTATGACTTGAGATTATAACATCTCCAATTGCACTAAGCCTAGTGATAAAAATAATTCTTTCATAGGTATTACCAATAATATGTTCTTTTATATGATTCATTTTATCCATTTTTTTTCATAGCTGAAAATATAAATAAGGAAGACCATATTGCCATTGTTAAAATATAAAATATTCCTCCAATTGCAGAAATAGCGGATATAAGGGATATTTTTCCAATGATATCAGGAAAAAAAGCTTCTAAAATAATTCCAAAACCAAAAATAGGAATAGATACTAAATTCGTTAAAATAATTATTTTTATTTTTTTCTCTGATATCATATTTTTAATGTGTGGAATTGATAATCCAATTAAAATCGTTGTAATACCCATAGAATTCATATGAGCATGTGCTGAACGTAACAAGGTTCTTTGCCATATCATAAATTCAGAGGGTGTGACTGCTGTTGAGTTTAAGAGTTTTACTTGAGCACCTAAAATACTTCCGAAAATACACCAAGAGAAAATCCAAAAAAAACCAATGCCAATTAAAAATAATTTATATTTTTGCAATGAATTCACCTCATACATGTAACTTGCAATATTATCGTGCAACTAAAAACTCTAAATTGCGACAAAAATAATTTACTATGCCACAAAAGACTTTACACCTTCGTCGACAGAGGTTTAATCCTCAATTACGATCATTTAGTAGCAAAATGATTGCTCGGATGAAATCGTTTTACAACTGGTAGAGATCAATGCACCTTAGATTAGAAAACTTTGATGGTCCTTTAGATCTTCTTCTGCACTTAATTAAAGCGCAGGAGTTGAATATCTTTAATATCCCAATTTTTATTATAACGGAACAATACCTTAGTTTTTTAAGGCAGGTACCCGAGCTAGACTTCTTAACTGCCGGTGAGTATTTAGCAATGGCAGCGCAGCTGATTGAAATCAAAGCAAATTTATTAGTTCCTGTATTGCAAAATAAGTCGCATTTAGAACCAGAATCCTTAGATCAGGTTTCCGAAGAAGATCCACGTAAGGTGTTGATTGAACAATTAATGGAATTTGAAGCCTTAAAAAAGGCCTCCGAAGTTTTACAATCTCTAAATGCAACGGCACAGGATATATTTCCCTCTGGGGAGTATAAAAGAAGGGATGAAGAAATCTCAGCATTTGAACACCCTATCAAGGGAAATCCTTTTGATTTAATTATTTCTTTGGAACGTGTTTTGTTAAAGTTTTCAAATCAATCCACACCCAAAGTAATTGTTCGTGCTCAAAAAATTACTATTCAACAAAAAATGGAATTGATTAAAAAGAAATTAGAAGAATTTGATAATGTTACCTTAAAAATTCTAATATTGGATTGTTTATCTAGATATGAATTGATTGTCGTATTTATGGCTGTTCTAGAACTGTGTAAAGCAAACCATGTTAACTTGTTTCAAAGTGCTATGTTCTCGGAAGTAGAGTTAACAAAAGGGATTAAGTTTTATGAAGACACCTCTACTCTTCAAGATATTGAAGTGCAGATTTAATATATTCTCTATATGCCACACTTAAAGGATATTCGGTATCATTTAGGCGGATTTCTAAACGAGCTCTTGTGATATTATCCTTAGATATTGAATTATTAATGTTATGTATTTCTTCGTCTATTAGCTCATTTAAACAAATATTGTTTTCCATGTGATTTTGTAATTTTTCTTTTAAATATTTGATATTTTCTATAGACTCATTTTTTCTTGATAATTGATAGGATAATCTTTCAATAAAAAGTATATTTTCATAATATTTATTTTCAAAATTAATCTCATTTTTATGATTGACTTGGTTTTTTATTATTAAGTTAACAAGTTTAGATAAGAAAATAGATTTATTATAAATATCATTTATATCATTATCTAAAATAGATTCTTTAATTGAAAGTAAGTTTAGTTTGAAATTTTCATCTTTAACATTTAAAAAATAAAAATAAGAATTTGAAAGAGCCTCTAATTTATTCAACAATGAATAAAATCCAAATTTAATAGAATCTTCTTGCCAGAATGTAAGTGGTGCAAATAAGTTGTCTTTGATTAAAGATAAATTAGATAACGCAATTTTTTCTACTTCAGCAAAGACATAATCTAAATTAATATCAATATTTATGTCTTTTTCTATTTGTTCTAATAATATTAAAGCTCGAGAACATTTAACGGTAGAAGAAGGTATTTGATTTATAGTATTGATCCCTTTTTTAGCATTTAATATTAAAATAGATTTAATTTCTTTGTTTAATTCGATATAAGTTTGGCTAAAATCTTTAAATAATAAATAGCTTAAATATTGTCTTGCTAGTGGTACTCCTAATGAAAAATCAAATTCTTCAATTAATTTTCTGATTAAATTTAAATTGGAATCATCTGGTTTTATGGATTTAGCATGAATGAAATCGATAAATTGGGATTCGCCCCCATCTATAAGATTGTATGACGCTTTTACAATGAAATTCAGGCAAGAAAGGTAAGGCGAGACTTTCACTGAATGATTTATTGAGTTATTTAAATTTTCACTGTTGACCACGACTAAACTTCCCGTTATAAAGCACCAACTGCGGCAAATTTTTGCGCAAGGAGTAATGCTATTGTTAAGTTGCTAATGCTACTGAACTATATTCTACTCTGAATGCTAGGTTGTGTCACTGCTTCTACAGGAACTCCACGCCTTTTGGGATGTGTGGCATAAGTAGTTATGTTTTTGAATGATTTTAGTTACTTGCGTTGTGAAACGCCCCATATAGCTAAAAAAGTTTAAAACAGGGCATACTCGCAGAGAATGAATTATAACTACAAGAATTTATTGATAAATTCTGTCTTTGTTTTGTGGAGATCTAATATGAAAACTTATTCTGCCAAAGCTTCTGAAATTCAGAAGAAATGGTTTATTGTTGATGCTGAAGGTAAAACTCTTGGACGTTTAGCAACTCAAATTGCTTATGTTCTGCGCGGCAAACACAAGCCAACTTTCACGCCTCATATGGACATGGGTGATAACGTTATTGTTATTAATGCTGAGAAAGTAGTTCTTTCTTCAAATAAAGAGCTTACTAAGCTTTACCACCGTCACACAGGCTTTTTTGGCGGTCTTAAAACCCAAACTGCTGCTGAAATTCGCGCTTCTCAACCAGAGCGTTTATTAGAGCTAGCTGTTAAGGGAATGCTTCCACACAATCGTTTGGGTAATGAGTGCTACCGTCACCTTAAAGTATATGCTGGCGCTGAGCATCCACATACTGCTCAAAATCCGGAAGCATTACCAGAGCGTACACTTAAAAACTAATAAGCGATTTAAATGAGGGAGCCTAAAATGGCAGTTAAATATGTATCTGGCGTAGGTAAACGTAAAACATCTATCGCTCGTGTTTATTTGGTAAGAGATGGCAAAGGTGCTATCACAATCAATCACCGCACTCTTGAAGATTATTTCAAGCGTCCAACTTCACGCATGGTTGTTGAGCAACCTTTAAATCTTACTCAAACTTTAGGTAAGGTTGATATCCGCGTTACTGTTGTTGGTGGTGGTCTTTCTGGTCAAGCGGGAGCAATCCGTCATGGTATTACTCATGCGCTTCTTAACATGAACCCAGAATTCCGTTCTATTCTTAAGGCTTCTAGTCTTATTACTCGTGATGCGCGCATCAAAGAGCGTAAAAAATATGGTTTACGTTCTGCTCGTGCTCGTTTCCAATTCTCCAAGCGTTAAGAGCGTTTCGAGAGTTATTCAACTCTACAAACCCCCTTGCAGGTATATTCTTGCAAGGGGGTTTGTTGTTTTATAGGAAATGAAAATGGCATCTTTATAAAATAAAAGTAATAAAAATGGGAAGCTTTATTTTATATAATCATAAGAAATTATAGAAAGTTTTAAAAAATAATTAAATTACTCAGTAAAGAGTAAATAAACTTTAATTAAAAGGTAATAGGATTTTACCAAATGAAATTAAAAAAAAATATATTTATACCAATATTTTTAATCTTAACATTAGCTACAATTTGTTCTTTCTATTTTAGAGTTTAAAGAATTTCTTGATGAGGATGAGTTGTCTCCTGAATATACATATGATGATAATTATATAGATGACAAATCAGAAATCAGAGAAAAGAAATTTATAATAAAATACGATATAAAATTGAAAAAATATATTCGTCCAGAAAGAATTCCAGAATCAATAATTTAAAAATAGTTTTGTTATTAAATAGTAATAAGGAACTTACTTATAATGGATACTAAAAAAAAGATAATACTTTCTTCATTTGTACTAGTAATTTTTATTGGGGTGTTTTTTTCAATATACAAAACAAACTTTAGCAAAAATTTTTCCAATAAAGTGTCTCAAGATATAGAAAAAAAGAATGCTAAAATAGAGAAGAAAAAATTTGTAAAAGAAAATGAAATTATTTCGGAATTTAGTGACATAAAAAATGTAATTAAAAATGTATCTATTATTCATTTGGAGAATATTTTGTTTGAGAATAGAACACTTTTATTTGTGCCTGAGTATAATTGTTATCTTAAGAAAATTAAAATATCAAATAAGGAAGAAGGTGACTTCTGTCTTAATATACACAATGTTTATGAAAATAAAGAAAACAAAAAAACATTTGTTTATGTATCAATTACAGGGATTCCACTTGATGAAAATTTAAAACAATATATCTCCTATGGTTCATATGGTGTTCTTAAATTATTTAAATTTAAATATGAGAATAAAAATTATAATTTAATATCTGAAAGTGATTATATCTTAGGAGGAAATAGTGGGAATGCTCCTAGTCATGTTAAAACTTTTGAATTTAATAAAAAGAAACAAAGAGGGTGGGTATTAAATTATGGATGGATGATTAGTGGTATAATAGAATCAGAATTAAATATATATTTACCAAAAGATAATAAAATTTATGATGTTTTTGAAATGCAATTAGAATATAATAATGGAGGTGTTTGTAGCCCAGATGAAAAGACGGAACAAGAATGTATTTTGTATGATAAAAAAGCGGATGTTAAGTTAATTAAAAATAATAATAAATATTACTCTATAGATATTAATTTAACAGAAGAAGTAAATAGAAATAATAAAATTAAAAATAATAAGAAAAAAGTACTTATTCATTTTAATGAAATTAATAATAAATATATCATAAACCCAGATGAATTAGAATTTAAAAATAAAGATGTTTAGTTAATTCTAATGTAAGACTCATTATTTAGCCTTACATTAGACTATTTTGATAATATTTTAGCAATTTCAGTTACAAGTTGAACACCATATCCAGCGCTTTGTTTTTTAGGATAACCAATAGATTGATTATCATTTGCAACACCAGCGATATCTATGTGAACAAAAGGAATATCATTTACAAACTCATTTAAAAATGCGGCAGCAACCATACTGCCAGCAGAGCCTCTTGTGTTACCTATGTTGGCTAGGTCAGAAATGGAGCCTTTTGTATCATCGGCAACTTCATCCCAAATTGGGAGAGGGTATGCTCTTTCACCAGTAGCGTCTGAGGCTTCCATAACAATTTTTTCTAACTCCTTGTCAAAAGCAAAGATTCCTGCACCAATGTGGCCAAAAGTCGTAATCATGGCTCCAGTTAAAGTTGAAAACTCAACGATATAATCAGGTTTTAAATCTTTTGCAGCATAATGAAGTGCATCACTTAATACAATGCGTCCTTCTGCATCTGTATTTAAAACTTCAATTGTTTTTCCTGAGTAGGATGTTAAAACATCACCAACACGATAAGCATGTGCATCAATCATATTTTCGCAAAGAGCTCCTATTGCAAAAACGCGGACAGGCAATTGAAGTTTTGCAATTGCTAAAATAGAACTTAAAGTAACAGCCGAGCCTGACATGTCATATTTCATAGATTCTTGAGATGTTGAAGGTGTCTTTATGGAAAAACCACCTGTATCAACAGTCAAACCTTTTCCTACAAATGCAATTGTTTTTTTATAATTTTTTGGCGTGTATTCTACCACAACAAATTGAGGTTCTTGGGCACTTCCACCTGCAACAGCAAGCATAGCATGAAACCCTTTTTCACGAAGCTTTTGAGCTCCCCATACTTCAACTTGGAGACCTGCTTTTTTTGCTTTTTCCATTATATGTTCTGAGACATATTTAGGTGTTCCAATATTTGGAGGAGCGTCTTGGAGAAGGCGGCAAATATTAATGGATTCTTCAATATATTTAGCTTGGTTTAAAGCTTCTTTGCATCCAGAAATAGAGTTAATAAAATGAAGCTGAATCGGTTTTTCGTTTTCTTGAATCGTTTCAGGTTTCATATTTGAATTTGGATATTTATACATACCCATATTAAATCCAAGGCTGCTTTGAACAATTTGTTCCTTTGTTGATATTAATGAGGAGTAAGAATAAAAAGCAACAGTTTGAGATTTTGCTGATAAAGATATTTCAGCAGATTTTATTCCTATTTGGCGAGCTCGAGCTGCAGTATAATTTTGTTTTTTTCCTGCTCCAAGTAATAAAACTCTTTTTGCAATTTTTTGAATATTTGCAATTGAACATGAGTTTTGTAGCCATTTTCCTTCAAAATCACCAAATGAAATTAGACTTGAAATTGTGCCACCAAACTCGGAATCTAATTTTTGAAGCTCGGCTGATTTTATATTTCCCTTTTCTATGTCTACTTCATCTATTATAATGATAGCGAGATCTGCATTTAGATTTGCACCTGAATTATGATGGCTTATATGAAGTGGTTTTAGTTGGGGTAGTAACATAAAATTTCCTTTTAAAATAAAGTAGTTGTAGTTATTTCAGAACGCTATAATGCGACAAATATTGTAAATAAGCAAGGAATCTAAATGAGAATTTTCTCCTTTAATTTTTGGTTTTTTCTCCTGCCTTTATGGTGCTTTTTAATATTTATATTGTGGTTTATACCATGGGTCTTTTTATTATATTCTGGATTATTAATCTATTTTCCTTACAAAGATGATGGGGTCACTAGATATTTAAGAATTACGGGACCAATTACAAGTATTTTTTCGACTTCTTGGACACCAAAAAGAGATATTCCAAATTCTTGTAAAGCGGCGTTGGTAGCCTCAGAAGATGCTCGTTTTTATCAACATAATGGCGTTGATTTTGAAAGCCTTAAAAAGATATTAAATGAGAACAAAAAAAGCTTAAAAACAAAACGAGGAGGCAGCACAATAACTCAACAACTTGTTAAAAATGCTTTTTTATCTCGAAATAGGAGCTATGTAAGAAAAACAAGGGAAGTTATTGGGGCGCTTTTGTTAGATGCTGTTATGTCGAAAGAAAATCAAATTGAATGGTATTTAAATATAGTAGAATTTGGGCCGAATACTTATGGGTTAGAAGAGGCTTCAAGACGATATTTTAAAGTGGATTCAAAAAAATTATCTCCTTCACAATGTGTTGCATTAATAGCAATTTTACCTTCTCCTAAAAAGTGGAATCAAAGTTTAGAAAAAAAAAGATTAACTCAATTCTTTATTCAAAGGTATAAAAAAATTTATTTTAATATTTTGGAAATGCAAATTGCATCGAGGAAAGAAAAACAATTAATTCAAAATATGGATTTTGGTTTTGTTCCACGATCGCAAATTACGCAGCAGGTTCCTAAGCCTGAAATTATTATTGAGCCAAAAGAAATTCAAGGGGACGCTTCTAATGAAAGTATTGACGATCAAGACAATAATGATGATATAAATAATGAATAAGGAGTGTTATATTTTAAAAACAATCTCTGAATGTTCAGGCATTTGGCATGTTTTGCTTGACCAGCTTTCTAAGCTTATGTATGTAGTGAATCGTTTGTTGATTGAGTATTTATGCTAAAATATTGTCCTTGCCTCATGCGTTCCGGCTATGGCTTCTTATAAGAGGAATCAAAATGAAAACAGGTTATTTAAAGTTCATCTTACGTACTTTTTCACTGCTATCAGTAATTCCCGCTGTTAACTTATATGCTGTAGCTCCAGGGCAAGAAGAAGCAAAAAAAGAAGATTTAAGTTTACAAAGAGTTAAAAATGAAAAATCATTAAAAGTTTGTTCTGATGCCGGATTTTTGCCATTTGAAATGAAAACACAAAAAGGCGAATGGATGGGTTTTGATATTGATATGATGAAAGAATTTTCTAAATCATTATCCGTTGGATTAAAAATGGTTCAAATTAGTTTTGATGGGATTATTCCTGCATTAATATCTGGAAAATGCGATATGATTGCAGCCGGAATGACTGTTACTCCTGAAAGAAAAGTAATGGTTTTATTTAGTGATTCTACTTTCACAAGTGGTTTAAGTATTGCTGTAAAAAATAATGAAAAAAATAAATTGGAATTTAAAGATCTTTCTTCATTAGATAAAAAAGGCCTTAAAATTGCTGTAAAAACTGGTTATACAAGCGATATTTATTTATCTAAAACTTTAAAAAATGCGCAAATCCTAAAATTTGATCAAGACTCAGATTTAGTTCTTGCTGTTATGCAAGGAAGAGCAAATGCTTTTGTTTCCGATTCCACTTATGTCGATCTAATGGATAAAGGAAATAAAAATAAATTTATTATTTTACCTACAAAAATTATATCTGACAGTTTTTCAGTTGCAGGAAGAAAAGACGATTATGAATTAATGAAAAGTTTTAATGTCTTTTTAAAGCAATGGAGAGAAAATGGTGGTTATAATAAATCTAAAAAGTTTTATTTTGAAGATCAGGTTTGGAGATCTCAAGTAGCAAATTAATTAAATATTTTTTAATTCGGAATGAATAATATTTTTTTGATCCAAATAAACTTTATGAATAAATAAAGAATTTATAGGTTCATTTTTTCTTTCTCCAAAATAATAAATATATTTTTGTGACCAATGATGCCACTCTCTTTCAGATCCTTTCTAATATGAAAATTTATTTATACTAATTTCTAATAATTTTTCTAATAATTGAAAATTTTTTATATCTTTATTCGTAATAAAAATGGGAGTAGGAAATTTTTTTGAACCCAAATATGGATCCGAAATAATTCTTACCTTATCTAATTTCTGGGTAGAAATTTTATTACAGACATTTGCTTCTAAAATAATATCAATTCTGTCTCTAAATCTTGATCCTCTTGCAGATATTCTTCCAAGGCTTATCGTAATTCCTTCTAAATTAGAATAATGTGAATTGCTGTCATGAAAGAACAAAAAATGCTTGTATTTTTCTATCATTTAATAAATCTCTAACAAAATCTTCATTATTTTCATCAAAAATATTTATGTTTTGTAATAAAAATTGGCTAACTAATTTATAAATATCTTCATCCTCAAATGGGTACCATCTAAAGCTTTTAAAAATGGTTAAATTTTCTTTATTCCATGGACGCGACCAACCATACTTATGACTCATTCTATATTTTTCAAAAACATTCATAACTTTACAGAGTATTGAATTTGGGAAGCTTTTAAAAGTAAGTAGTTGATAAATAGATTTATAATCTGAATCTGATTTAATTTCATTTTCAAAATCCTGCATTTAGAAACCTCAGTATATTAGCAATAAATTCTATTTTATGATTTCATATTCAATTGATAAAGTGTCAGCACTTTGTCATTTTAATTATTATTAGAGTGGAGTTATAAATTTTGAATCTTAAAAAAATAAACACTGCAAATAATTTTAGACCTGCATGGTGGGCAAAAAATAAACATATTCAAACATTATTTCCTGTTTTTTTTCCAAAAAAATTAAAGCTTCCTCTTTATCGTGAAAATATAACATTACCTGATGGTGATTTTATTCAAGTTGATTGGATAATAAATAAATTAGAAAAAAAGCCTCTTTTAATTTTATTACATGGTCTTGAAGGATCTTCTTCTTCGCCTTATATTCAACGATTAATGAAAAAAGCACAGGAATGTAATTATAGAGCAGTTTGTATGCATTTTAGAGGTTGTGCTGGATTACCTAATAAATATGAACGAGCTTATCATGCGGGTGATACAGAAGACTTAAATTATTTTATTCATCATATTAAAAATAAATGGAATATTACGGAGAATATTTTTATTGCAGGATTTTCTTTAGGAGGAAGCGTATTATTAAAATGGCTTGATGAAAATCCTGAAAATAATTTAATAAAATCGGCAGCTGCAACTTCTGTTCCTTTTGAACTTGCAACTACTGCAGATACAATGAATAAAGGTTTTTCAAGAATATATCAGTGGTGGTTATTAAAATCTCTAAAAGATAGTTTTATTAAAAAAAGTAACACCATAGGGGTTTGTATTGATGAAAGCGCAATTAAAAGTTTAAAGAATTTTTGGGAATTTGATGATAAAGTTACAGCTAAAATTCATGGATTTAAAAATGTAAATGATTATTATGCAAAATCAAGTCCTCGACAATTTTTATCTAAAATTAAAACTCCAACTTTAATTATTCATTCAAAAGATGATCCTTTTATGACTCCTACATGTATTCCTAATATGAATGAGCTATCAAATTCAATTACATTTGAATTAACTGAAAAGGGTGGGCATGTCGGATTTGTATCAGGATCTATCCCTTTTTTTCCCAATTATTGGCTTGAAGATCGAATTTTAAATTATTTTAATGAATATCTAAGATAAAAATTAATATGTAATTTATATTTTATAATAAGAAGAAAAGAATAAATATTAAAATTAAAGTTGAATTCAATTTTGAAATAAATCAAGATTATTTATCTATTAAAATATTTTTATAGAATATTTTTAATAATTTTAGAATATTAACCTAATAAAAAAAACGTATAGAATACGTGCTTGCTTTTTTATGTCTAGTGATATACTTATATAGAGATGTATATCACCTAAGAGGAGAATGCCTAAAAATGAGGCTTCAAGTTAATCCACATTCCTCAACGCCGCTTTATGCTCAGATAGTTGAACAGATGAGAAATCAAATATTATCTGGTAGCATTATTGCAGGCACTCCTTTACCTTCTGTCCGTGAAATTTCTGAAATGATAGAAGTGAATTCTTTGACTATTCAAAAAGCTCTTAAAATTTTGGAAGTTGAAAAGTTTATTGTCATTCGAAGAGGAGTGGGAGCTTTTGTGTCGGAAGGAATTATTTCTTTAACTCAAATACAAAAAGAAGATTTAATTAAAACAGGTTTAAGTAACGTAGTAAGTCATGCCAAAGAGCTTGGAATTGAAAAAGATAGATTCGGCATCCTTGTGGAAGAATGTTGGAGTGTACAATAAAAATGATTGAAGTAAATGATTTAGTCCTTTATGGAAAAAATGGAGCTATTAGATTAAAAATTCCAGAATTGAAATTTCATTCTCCAGGAATTACGGCGTTAGTTGGTCATAATGGAGCTGGAAAATCTTCATTATTAAAATTGGCTGCAGGGCTTGAAAAATCAAGCATTGGCTCCATTTTTTATGATCAAAAAGATGTTTTTATACACTATGAAGATCTCAAAGAAAAAATTCATTTGCTTTCTTGGGGGTTAGAATTATATCGAAATTTGACTGCAAAAGATCATTTAGACTTATTCCGTTCCATTTGTAAAAATTGGAATAAAGAAATTGAACTAGAATTATTAAAAGACTTATCTATTCCTACACATAAAAAAGTAGAAAAAATGTCTCGCGGTGAACAAGTTCGATTAAGAATATTATTAAGTTTACCGCGAAGTCCAAAAGTCATTTTATTAGATGAAGTAACAAATGATCTAGATACAGATTCAAGAAGAGCTATTTTTAAGAAATTAGATTCTTATTCTTTTGATACAGGGGCTCAAGTTGTTGTTGCTACGAATATGATAGAGGATATTGAACGTTATGCAAGTGACATTATTCTTTTGAAAAAAGGCGAAGTTATCTTGCAAAGTTCACTTGATAGCATAAAGGAACAGCATAATACTAGCTTTGAAGAAATTGTTCGAATTTATGAGAGGAAGGGGTCTGTTTTGTGAGATCCATATTTGCTTTTTTGTTTAAACAATACTGGTCATATATATTCATTTGTATTTTAGGAACCTGCTTAGGTATTTATTATGGTGGTTTTTGGTCTTTCCTTCCATTTTTATTTCTTATTTTGTTTTTTTACGAATGGAATATTGCTCCACGTAAAGAAAAAACCTGGTATTTTTTTGATTCTTTGCCCTTATCGTTTTCTGGAAGGTATTTATTAAGAGTCATAATACCTTTTTTATTTAGTATATTAATTATATTCTTATTAACATTTTTTAAGAAAAATCATACTTATGATTTTATAAATAGCATTGCAGATGCAATTAGAATTTCTTCTATTTTTGCATTAAGTTCCATTATTGCAGTTAGCTTGTCAGGTTTTTTTGGTTGGATAATTCTTCTTTATTTAATTTCTTATTTAATTTCTTCTTTTACATTTTATGAAATAGCAGTTACTATAATCTGTTTATCTTTATGTTATTATTATTTATCATCAAAAAGATCTTCTAAATTAAAAACGGTATTAATACCTTTTATTTGCAGCTTTTTAATCATTGGTGTTGGAAGTGTTTTTAAACTAAAAATATTTGAATTTTCATTAAATATTCCAATATACAGTTTACAATTAAATGTAGCAGAAAATTTACTTGAAGAAAAAGCTTTTATTGGAAAAAACTTTGTTGTTGATTGGTCATTAGGTGGCAATGATTTATCAAATTCACCTTTAAAAGTTTTTATTCCAACAAAATATGATGATAAACTTCTTGAGAAAATGGAAACTATTTTTTTAAAAGAAGATAATTGTTCTTTGAATTGTCATAAATTAGCAGACTTAGTATCCAATTTTCCTAAAAATTGGAATCAAGATCGAATTCAGCAATATATAAACTCAAATCGTGAGTCCGAGCAAATTTATGCTTTGGAAATTTTAGACGGAGCAATTCAACCCTTATTTTTTAATCGAGTTGTCTTTCTTGCCAGAAGCGGAAATGAAGAAGTTAGTACTCTTGCTATTTCTTTAATTAGAAAATGGGGTGATATCAATACATTTCAGATACCACAAAACTCTATTTTTTAAAAAAATTAAAATAATCAAATTATAAATAAACAAAAAAATGGTATTGAGTTAATTTATAAATAAACATATTATATGATATCTCTAAATTTAGATTATATCATTTTAATAGGAAGTATTAATGAATTTAATATTTTTAATATGTATCCTTATTTTTTTAAATATAAAGGTATATGCTGAAAGTATTGCTTTAAATGTATGCGCTGATGATAACGAACAATTTCCATTTATAATAATAGAAAAAGGATCAATTAAAGGCATTGAATTTGATATTTTAAATATGGTGATTCATAACTTGAAAGGGAAGTTAAACATTAATTTAAAATTTGAAATAATGCCCTGGAGTCGTTGTATTCAAATGGTTCAAAAAGGACAAATGGATGCTGCAATGAATGCTTCTTATAATGATGAAAGATCACTTTTTTTAGATTACCCACCAAACTCAGGGCCATTAGAACCAAAACCTTGTTCTTCAGATTATAAATTAGCATGTTCAGGATATATTGTTATTACACTTAAAACCAACAAATTTGAATACGATGGAAAGCCTTTAGAACTTCCTCGACCTGTAAGAGTGTCTCGAGGATATTCTGTTGTTCCTGAGCTTGAAAAAATTTTCCATAATGATGATTTGGAAATTAGTAAAAGTGATTTGATTAATGTTAAAAAATTAATAAGGGATAAGGAAGGAAGTCTTGTTGCTTATATTGCTTTCAAAAGTGAATTAAATAGAAATAAAGAAATTTTAAAAAAAGTTAAAATTCATAATAAAAGTTACGTAATGAAGTCTTACTATATTCCATTTTCAAAAAAATCAATTTTTACAAATGAACAAAAAATACTTTTTTGGAACGAAATAAAAAAAATAACTACGAATAAAAAAATTATGGATAAAATTAATTCCAAATATTAAATTTTTTAAATTTAGATTTTGATAAATAGTTAAATGAAATTATTAAAAAATATGAATTATAGTGAATTGATCCTATTTTTATTTTTATGCTAATATAATTTTGGATAAATTAAACAAATAATTTTTAAAGGTGTTTCTATGGAAATGATAGAAGATCATACTGAAAAAGTAAAAGAGCATATAAATCACGAAATTTTGCATAAATCTAACGAAAAAAATATTATGCTTTATGCAATAACTTCTGCTTTTTATGCTATTTTTGCTGCTACCGCTGCTTTACTAGCAGGTTATCATTCTAATGAAGCAATGATTGAACAAATTAAAGCTTCAGATCAATGGTCTTATTACCAAGCAAAAAGTATAAAAATGAATATTGCTGAATCTAAAGTTGATTTGCAGAAATCTTTAAAAGTAAAACCAGATAAAAATTCATTAAGTAAAATTGAAAATTATAAATTAGAAATCGCACAAATATCTGAAAAAGCAAAAGAAAAAGAAATTGCTTCTGAAGTGCATTTAAAAAAGCACATTTCTTATTCAAGAGCTGTTACATTATTTCAAATAGCAATTGGAATGACAGCTTTTGCAATCCTAATTAAAAAAAGAAGTTTTTGGTATTTAAGTATGGTTTTTGCTATTATTGGAATAATTTTTCTTAGTATTGGCTTAATAAATATATAGTCTTTTATATAAGCATAGCAAAATATAAGGAACAATATGCTAAAAGTAGCAACAGCTCAATTCAATGCTATTGCAGGAAATTTTGGACACAACTTAAAAATTATTGTTTCTTTATTAGAAGAGGCTGCACAAAAACAAGTAAGGCTTGTTTTGTTTCCCGAGCTCTCAATAACTGGCTATGATTTAATTTTGGTTGAAGAAGGAAGATGTTCTATAAATGAAAAAGGTGATGGGCTTGCTTACTTGTTAAATGCTTGTCGTCGACTTAAAATATACGCGGTATTAGGCGTTTGCATACAACGAGAAGATGGTATCTCTAATAGTGCTCTAATTATTAATGACGTTGGAGAAATTATTGGAATTTATGATAAGCATTATTTAGATAGTTCTGAAAAAGAAATATTTTTATTAGGAAAACAGGGCTTTATATTTAAAATTGATAATTGGATTTTTTCAGTAGCCATAAGTTATGATTCTTATTATCCAGAACACGCAAAAGAAATGACTTTTGCAGGAGCTCAAGTTTATTTAATTTTGGGAGCTTTTATCAAAGGTGGATATATGAAAGTAGAATCAAATTATTTTTCTGAAAGAGCTATTGAAAATAAAATTTATATATTGATTTCTAATTATATTGGAGCTCATTCTGGAATGTCTTTTTCTGGAGATAGTTCCATATTTGCACCAGATGGTCGACTTATGGTTTCTGGTAATGAAACAATGGGAATATATTTAGCCGAATTAAAAGATTTGGATTCTATCCAAGATGAGAATACAATTTTGATTTCAACAGAAAATATTTCAACCGATGTCATTAGTGATTCTTAATCAAAAATTGTGTTTTCCATGTTCTTTGACAATGGCAAGTTAGAAATCAAATTCTTATTTTTCATATTTATGATAACTTCTTCAATTTTTCCTCTACCGTCACCTTTAGAATTAATCATTCTTTTTACTTTAATTTTATGAATATCCCAGTCTTTATATAAATCAATTATTTTTGGTGAATTTGAATTTGATATTATGACAGTGACTCCTTTTTCAACAGCTCTTTTGCAAGAATGAAATAATCTTTCTTGATCCAAAAATGAAAAACCCCCACTGTTGTAGGAATTAAATGAAGAGGAAGCAGTAAGGGGTTCATAGGGGGGATCACAATAAATAAAATCTCCATATTCGGCACTATCAATAATGTTTTCAAAATCAGAATTTGTTAAAATAGATTTTTTTAATCGAGCTGATACTTCGATAAAATTTTTTTTATCGTATAAAGATGGACATTTTTCTCTTTTACCGAAAGGGACATTGAAGTGACCTTTAGAATTTAACCTGTAAAGCCCATTAAATCCTGTTTTATTCAAAAAAAGAGTTCTTGCTGCTCTTTCTAAATCTGTTTCAGGGATATGTTTTCGAAGATCATAGTAAAATTCTTCAGAGTATTTTATTTCTAATTTGTCTAACTCTTGCATTAATTCATTAGGATTATTTCGTATTGATTTATATAATGTATATATATCTTTATTCATATCGTTAATAACGGCGTTTGTAAAATTTTTATTTAAAGAAAGAAAAACAGCTCCACCACCTAAAAACGGTTCAAAATATCGATTGAATTTTTTTGGAAAAAAATCAAATAATTCAAGAAGGATACTTGATTTTCCTCCAGCCCATTTTAATATTGGTTTTGCTTTATTATCATAATTAAAATGCAACATAAATGATTACCTTTCATTCCTAAAACCCAAAATAGGACTTAATTATAATTAAAATAAATTAATAGACAAAAGTCAAATGCATATATATTGATCAAAAAATAATTTAAAATTGAAGCGCATTAAATTTATTGTCATTTTAATATTTTTATAATAAAATAACAATGCTAATATAAAAATTAGCGATAATTTTATATTCTTCATTTTCTGGAAAATTTAAATGAAAAAAATTTTATTTGCTGCAGTTTTTTTTAGTTCTGGTAATAGTTATGGTCAAAATGACATTCCTACAGAAACACCTTTTATTCAAAAATCTGAAATATTAAATTTAGAAAAATTCGAAAATAATTTAAGAGATAATTATGTTTTAAAAGATCAAATGTCTAAAAAATATTCTATATATGATGAAATGAAAAAATTTAAAATTCCAGGAATTAGTATTGCAGCGATTCATAACGGGAAAATAGCTTGGATAAAATCATATGGTTACAAAGACTCTCAGACAAAAGAAAAGCTTTATACTCATGATCTTATGCAAGCAGCTTCAATTAGTAAACCTTTTGCTGTTTTAGGTGGATTGATTTTAGCAAGTGAAAATAAATTTAATTTAGATAGCGATATAAATAAATATTTAGTTGGTTGGAAAATATCTTTAAATAAATATACAAAAATTACTCCTGTGACAGCAAGAATGCTTATGTCACATACGGCAGGAATAAATGTGCACGGGTTTCCTGGAATTGAAAGATCTGTTAAACCTTTTCCAACTATTATAGATGTTTTAAATGGAAAAAAACCATTTATTGAAACGGATGCTATAGATGTCATTAATACCCCTGGAAAATCTTTTTCTTATTCTGGGGGAGGTACAAGTATTTTACAATTAGCAATGGAAAGTATTGTTAGAGAAAATTTTGCATCTTGGATGGACAGCAATATTTTAAAAAAATTAAACATGAATTCAAGCTCATTTCAACAACCTTTATTGGAAAATAATGATCCCCTTGTAAGTAGTGCACACAACAAAGATGGTGTTCCATATCCTTCTAAATATCACAATTATCCAGAAATTGCGGCGGCTGGTTTATGGACGAATCCTAGTGACTTAGCAAACTCATTGATACATTTGATGGGTATCTATTATGGAGATTCAAATATATTAAGTTTAGATAAAAATTTAACTAAACAAATATTTATTGCCCAAGAACCTTCTCAATATGGCCTTGGATTTGAAATTATAAAAAACAAAAAAGTTTTATCCTTTGGGCATGGTGGTAGTAATGATGGTTTTAATTCAATAATGTATGCATTTGTGAATAATTCAAATAAAAATAATGAAAAAAAGCTTATGGATGGTCTTATTGTAATGACAAATTCTGATAATGGTGATCTTCCCCCAATTTTATAGACACAATTAACCGACCTTTTTCATTGGTCTAGTTATTTCAAATATAACTGGAGACAGATATCCATTCGACGAATGCTTTCTAACACGATTGTAGTAAACTTCA